>JANOEF010000447.1:0-2798 GCA_031413075.1 Acidobacteriota bacterium
CGTGCTGTGCCGCGGTCTGCTGCACCTTCTGCCCATGTTCATCCATGCCAATAAGCAGATGCACACAAAGATTTCAAAAGTTTTTTCTATGTGAATCTAATGTTTGCTATGTTTCTATGTGTTTCAAAAAAGATGAAACAAACAGCGAGTTTAAGCCTTGATTTAGACAACAAATGGTCGTATATGAAAACGCACGGCGATGCGGGTTGGGAATCATTCCCCTCGTATCTGGATGTGGTTGTGCCGCGGGCGTTAAAATTTTTGCAAGAGCGAAACTTAAATATTACGTTTTTCATAGTTGGACAAGATGCCGCGCTGGATAAAAATCTGGATGCTCTGGGACAGATTTCGGATGCGGGACACGAAATTGGGAATCATAGTTTTAATCACGAACCGTGGCTGCATCTATATTCAAAAGAAGAGTTACACGAAGAATTTGAAAAGACTGAAAATGCGATTGCGCGTTTTACCGAGCAAAAACTTATCGGCTTTCGCGGTCCCGGTTACAGTTTATCGCCAACTGTGTTGGAAGTTTTAGCCGAGCGCGGTTACGAGTATGATTGTTCGACCTTGCCGACCTATATCGGACCACTGGCGCGGGCTTATTATTTCTTAGCTTCGCCGAATATGTCTGCCACAGAACGCGAAAAACGCAAGAAACTGTTCGGTAAATTTTCCGATGGATTTCAAAGTTTAAAACCTTACCGATGGCAAATTGGTGAAAATAGTTTAGTCGAAATTCCGGTGACAACTTTGCCTGTCTTCAAAGTTCCGGTCCACGCGAGCTACGTCATTTATCTTTCAACATTCTCAAAACTGGCCGCCAAAACTTATTGGAAAACTGCGGTTCAGATGTGCAAACTAACCGGCACCGAGCTCTCGCTTTTACTTCATCCGCTTGATTTTTTATCAGGCGAAGATGCCCCCGAACTCAAATTTTTCCCCGCCATGAACCTTCCCTTAGAGAAAAAACTCGATTTTTTGAGTGATATTTTGGAAACTTTTCAAGATTCGTTCTCTGTTTTAAATATGCAGCAACACGCTGAGAGTGTTGCAAAGACGAAACTTCCGGTCAAATCTTTCTAAAAACAATTATCCGCCAAGAGACACGGAGACAGCCAAAAAGTAAAAACCAATAACTTAGAAAATTTGTTTTACGTTTCATGTCGAAATATTAAACAAACAATATTCCCGTTCTTTTCTACGCCTTCGTGGATAATTCCCGAAAAATCATGCAATGCCCGCTTTGTAATTCTGATTCAAAAAGAAATTTTGAAGTAAAAGATTTTTGGATACGCGATTGCGTTGAATGTTCGCATCGTTTTACCGAAATTATTTTTGACCAAACCCACATCGAAAAAATCTATGATGATTCGTATTTTAACGGCGGCGGTGCGGGCTATACGGATTATTTGCAGGAAGCCGAGATTTTACGTCAACGCGGGAATTGGTATGCAAAACTTTTGTCGAAATATACTAACAAAGGCAGGGTTTTAGACGTTGGATCGGCGGCCGGTTTTATCTTAAAAGGAATGACCGAAACCGGCTGGCAAGGCGTCGGAATCGAACCAAATGAATCAATGGCCGAATACGGGCGCAAAAATTTGAACCTGGAAATTCATCGAACGAGCGTCGAAAAATACTCGACCGAGGAAAAATTTGACCTGGTCACGATGATTCAGGTGATGGCGCATTTTGTTGAGCCAAAAAAAGTTTTCTCAAATATTTCCGGCACCTTAAAAGCAAACGGGTATCTCTTGATCGAAACCTGGAACCGCAAAAGTCTTTCGGAGAAAATTTTCGGGACGAAATGGCACGAGTATTCACCGCCGAGCGTTTTGCAGTTTTTCAGCGATGATGGAATCGAAAAGCTTGCCAACGAACAAGGCTTTGAACGAGTGGCCATCGGCAGACCTTCAAAATGGATCAGCGGTTCGCACGCTAAATCGTTGATTGCCTATAAATTTGGCGAAAAATCAATCGTCACCAGATTATCCAGCATCGTTCCCGACAAACTAAGTTTTCCCTATCCTGCCGAAGATTTATTTTGGGTTTTGTATAAGAAGCGTGAAAAAGTGAAAAAGGGAAAAAGTGAAAAAGTGAAAAAGTTTGAAACGTGTCTCAATGCCCAAGTTGAAACACGCTCCCTCATGGCCGCGTTTCTGCCTGTCTGTCAAACCATTTACGATTAACCAACTAATTCTACTTTGTCAGATTAAAATTTCTTTTTAATTTTTGACATCATTTGATTTAACCCGCGTCGCGGGTGTCAGCACCCCGCTTCGCCGCCCCGTGCGCGGAAGTCGGGGTGAATAACGCACAAGCCCCGAAGCCCGTGAAAACGGGCGACAGCCGATAAAAATTAAGTGCTCGTGAAATACGCCCCGCACTTGGGTGCTCAAGCCGGTGACTCTTGAGGCAATGCCGGTGAGTCGGCACCCAGTCTCAGTCGATTCCGGCGCGGAGATCGACTGGTCGATATTCAGAAATGAGAACCACGGAACACTCGGAACACACGGAGGTTCAGAGAGTCGGGGTGTTGATGCCACTCACCATGAGGGTAAGTGGTCCCATCTGGATCATTTGCTCATTTTCCGTGTGTTCCGTGGTTTGCAATCTTCCCTCATAGGATCAGGGGGAAATAGGGGTGCAAGAATGACATCAAGTCCATGCAGTGCACTGCGTAAGAACCCGCGTCGCCGCCTGCTTTAGCATTCGTTGCCAGATCAATCTCACACTCCGCCGCCCCGTGGACTGACGGCAGCCTGCTGCCGCTGTGATGCCCGCAGCCTGCTGCG
>JANOEF010000448.1:0-2711 GCA_031413075.1 Acidobacteriota bacterium
CGTTGCGAGATTTTGGCTCAATCGCAAAGGCAATCGCGGCTTCCGGATATTTGACAGATGGATAAACAATCACATTATTCTTATCGCACAGGGTATCATTGGTTTGCGTCTCTTTTAGTTTGACCACGGCAATGATGTCGCCGGTGTGGGCCTCGTCCACTTTTTCTAAGGTTTTTCCCTGCAATACAAGTAATGCTCCAAGTTTTTCCTGAGCTGAGCGACTAGAATTTAGGACAGAAGCATCATGTGTAATCTTGCCCGAAACGATTTTCATGACATTGATTCGTCCGGCAAACGGGTCGGCAATAGTTCTGAATACAAAGGCTGAAAACGGCGCTTCTTCCGTATATGCCCGCAATACTTTTTCGCCGACACTTTCGGGATTTTGGTAGCCAACCTCGGATTCGTGATGAGCCGGATCCGGAGCGAATTCGACAATATGGTCGAGCAATATGGATAAACCTGCCAAATTTTCGGCTGAAACCGCATAGACCGGACACAGCTTGCTGGCGGCAATCGCTTTAGCCAGATTTGGATAAACATCTTCTTCATCCAGCGTCCCGTTTTCAAAATACTTTTCGAGTAGCGCATCGTCGGATTCGGCGACCAATTCAATCAATCGTTCACGGGTTTTGTCAACATTTTCCCGCCCGATTTCGGGAATCGGAATTTCTTTGGCTTTTCCGTCAACGTCGAATTCATAGGCTTTCATATGAACGACGTCAACCACGCCTTTGAAATTTGCCTCGGAACCGATCGGCAAAGTGAAGGGAACAATTGAACGGGCAAAACTTTCGGTAGCAGTGTCGAGGGCGTGTCCAAAGTCGGAACGTTCCTTGTCCAGTTTATTGATGACCATAAACCTCGGCAACATAAATTCATTGGCATAGTCCCAGGTTTTTTCGGTTTGGACTTCAATTCCGTTGACACCGTCCACCACCACCAATGCACAATCGGCCACCCGTAACGCCGGTCGGGCGTGCGAAACAAAAGCAGCATAACCAGGCGTGTCTATCAGATTGACCTTTGTCTCTTTGTGATTGAGATGTGCTAAACTATTGTTCAGACTTACCTTGCGGTGGATGGAATCTTCATCGTAATCGGTGACGGTAGTGCCTTCGTCAACCTTGCCCCAGCGAGTAGTGGCTCCGGCTAAATGTAAAAGCGAACTGACAAGTTGGGTTTTACCCGCGTCGCCATGTCCGATGACAGCCAAATTGCGAATGTTTTCAGTAGTATAGGCTTTCATAGGCGGCAAAATCTCCTTTAATGTTAGAATTTTTTGGAAAGCTAAAGCCTGCGTCCAATTATTGATTTGAACAGCTTTTGGATAGGTTTTAGGTAAATTTTAATTTAAACGACAATCAGAGAGTTGGCAAGCAAGATTAAGTTGCAGGGGTAATTTTTCAACGCCTAAAATTAAGAGACAGCAAAAATCGGGTTTTCGAACGTCTAAAACTTTTGAGGTATTCAAAAACAATTTGCCTCTTACCTAAAGAAGAGTAAAATAACACCAACATTGATTGAGTGAGGTTATCTAATGATAAAAAAAATGAAATGGTTACAGACGGCTTTTTCAGCCCTTTTGGTTTGGAGTTTTTTCTTGAACGGCGTTCCCGTTAAAGCCCAGGATCTGGTGTCTTCGGACGATATTTCCAGCGGCTCCAGCGTTTTTGTGTTTCGTAAGTCTCAAAAAGCCGCACAATCAAAATTTGCTCCTCGCACTAATAAAACTAAACGACCTCCCGAAACAAAAGCCAAATCGCGGCAATCAATCCGCGAACAGGTTGCTAAAGTTGCACCTCCGCGACCAAAAGTTAAAATAACTCCAACCCCTAAACCGAGCCCGGGAAAAACACCTAAGCCAACTCCTGTTCCGGATAATTTGACTTCGAAGGCCAGAGCCTCGGATGTCTTTGCCAATTCGGGTGACATTTATTTGGAACGCGGAGATGTGGATAAAGCTCTTAACTATTACCGTGAATCAATCAAACTCAATCCCAAAAATGACTTAGCAAAACTTGGTTTGAGCGATGCTTTGACCCAAAAGGGCGATAAGGTTTTTGAGGAAGACGGGGCGCAAACTGCCATCGGATTCTACGAAGAAGCAATTACTTTAGACAAAAATAATGCTGCTGCTTTTGCCGGGCTCGGAATCGTTTATGAAGAATTAGATGATAATGAAAATACTTTTACAAATTATGATAAAGCCCTCACCCTGAATCCAAATTTGACCGAGCTTTATGCTCCGCTCGGTGTTGCCTATTACCAAAAAGGAGAGATTGACAAAGCTGACCAGTTATTGACCAAAGCCGTTGCACTTAAAGCTGAGGACGACCAAACTCAATTATTATTAGGTTTGATTCGCTACAAACAAGTTAAAAATGACGAAGCTATTGCGGCTTTTAAACGTTCTATTGCAATCAAGGAAACTGCAGATGCACATTATTTCTTGGGCGAGGTCTATGATCGTCAAAATCGAGATAAAGAGGCGATGGCAGAATATAATAAGGCGGTTGCACTAAACCCGAGATACACTGACGCCTGGTTCGACTTGGGCGTGGCTAATTATAATCGAGGTCGTTATCAAGATGCTATTAATGCTTTTAACCAGACCATAACCCTGAAAAACGATAATTACGAAGCCCATGAAAATCTCGCCGCTGCCGTGATGAGCGACTGATCCCGTCCGAGCCAGGCCCAAGCCAACG
>JANOEF010000449.1:0-6130 GCA_031413075.1 Acidobacteriota bacterium
CTTTTCCTTCGATTAAAATCCCGCTTGGACTGCGGTAATCGGCGATGGCATACATAAAATTGGCACCGGTCGGCAGACGTTCAATGGTCGCGGGCAGAACGGCTCCGGCGGTTCTTTCGCCGATGATTTTGGCGCGTCCCGTTTCCTGAATTCCGGCCGTAAAAATTTCGCTGGTCGAACCTGAGGCATAATCCGTCAGCACCACCACCTTGCCCTGATAACTGTTTTTTTGCGGACTGACGATAAATTCGCCGTAAAGATTGCGTCGCCGAAATGTACCGAAAGAGGCTTTTTTATCGAACAGGGTGCCCCCTACATCATCGACCAGTTGTCCCATTCCGCCGGGGTTGCCGCGCAGATCAATGATGATCGCTTTGGAATTTGACAATCCCCGCATCGCTTCCTGAAACCGCTTGGATTGCGTCGGAATCCAGACATTAAATCTGATGTAGCCGATGTTATTTTCAATTTTGCCGGATTGAAAGGCCAGCTTAAACGGGGGAATTCCTTCAGCCACCCGCATCACTTCGCCCTTAAAGGCAACCCGTTTCATGTCAAAGGTTTGGGCGGTATTTTTGCCGTCTAGGGCTTCGACTTTGACCGGAGTGTCGGGGGTTCCGCAAACGCTTCGCATCAAGGTCCGTTCACGCTGCACTCTTTTCATAGCCTCGGTCATTTTTCGCAGGTATAAAATTTCTTCAAGCGGTAAAAGGATTTCGGCGATGGATTTATCATCAATTTTAGTCAAGACAAAACCCGGTTTTAACCCGGCTTTTTCCGCTACTGAATCTTTTTCGACCTGGAAAATAACCGGCTGCTGGTCGAGCATTTTGAGTTCGATCCCGATCACGCCATCGTTACATTTGGTCGAATTTGTCTCAATGTTTTTGGTGTAAATCGAAAAATGCGATTGATTCAGCTCGCCGAGCATTTGATTTAAAACAGCATGAAATTCGTCATCGGATTTAGCGGACATCGCTTGCGGTTGGTAGGATTGACCGACCTTTTTCCAATCAACTCCGCCGAAAGTCGGGTCAAAATGGTTATCATTGACGATATTCCAAACCTTATTAAAGGTTTTCAGACGAAGTTCCGTCACATGTGCGTCATCCATGACCGCAACCTGTCCGAAAGCCAAAAGATTACCGAAAACTAAAATTAAGACTATTAATAACGATTTTTTGTTCATTTTTTTTCCCGCATCTGATTGATTCAATTGTTGCTTAACCTTCGTCGGAAACGAAAATTACGATAAAATTCAGGTTAAAATAGCTGCTTTCTGAAGCACTCAATAGTTCAATTTTTCAATCGCTGTCTCTGCTTTGATGATGACTTTTGTTGTTTCATTATACGCAGTTTTTTATTTGGAGTTTCCTCCGTTTGCTTAAGTTGCCCGGACTGCCATAAAATTACCGCAGTTATGACCTATTTTTTTCGGAGAATAAAATGAAATTATACGACAATGTTCTATCACTCATCGGCAACACGCCGTTGGTCAGAATCAACAATATTACCAAAAAGCTCGGTATCAAAGCCCAAATCTATGCCAAACTCGAAAGTCTCAATCCGGGTTATTCGGTCAAAGACCGGATCGGTATTTCGATGATCAACGATGCTGAGGAAAAAGGGATTTTGAAAAAAGGGGGAACGCTCATCGAAGCGACATCGGGCAACACCGGAATCGGAATGGCACTGGTCGCCGCCACCCGCGGCTACAAATGTATTTTTGTCATGACGGACAAAGTCTCAGTTGAAAAACGCCGTTATCTGAAAGCACTCGGGTCGGATGTGGTGATTTGTTCGGCGGCCGCCAAATACGGTTCAAATGACCATTATGTCGCCACCGCCAAACGTATCGCTTCTGAAACGCCAAACAGCTTTTATCCTGACCAATATAATCATCCGGCCAATCCGCTCGCGCATTACCGCACCACCGGACCCGAAATCTGGAACGACACCGATGGCCGCATCACGCATTTTGTGGCCTCGATCGGAACCGGCGGAACTATTTCGGGAACGGCGCGCTATCTGAAAGAAAAGAACCCGAAGATCAAAGTTATCGGAGCTGATCCCTACGGCTCAATCTTCAAACAATATAAAGATACGGGCCACGTTCCCGAAGCAACCCCCTATCTGGTCGAGGGCATCGGACAAAATATTGTGGTTGGCAATGCCGATATGAAAGTGGTTGATGAGGTTATCAATATCACCGACCGCGAATCTTTTGAAATGTCGCGCCAACTCGGAAAACAAGAAGGAATTTTCTGCGGCGGTTCGACCGGAACCATCTTTGCGGGAGCTTTACAGGTCGCCAAAGATTTGGACGAAAACGCTCTCATCGTGTTCATCGTTTGCGATACGGGCGAACATTATTTGTCTAAACATCATTCGGACGAGTGGATGAAGGAAAAACTGATGCTCGAACCGCAAAAAGTCACCGCCAGCCTGATCGCCGAAACCAAGTCGCAAAATTCACCGCAAAAACTCGTCTCCGTTTCGCCAACAGAAACGGTTGAAGAGGCTCTCAGGTTGATGAATAGTCACGGTGTCACCCAAATTCCGGTGTTGGAAAATTATAAATCTGTCGGCTCACTGCGTGAAAGTCACGTTTTAGCAAAACTCCTGGCCAATCGCGATTTGATGCAGGCCAGAGTCAGCGAGGTCATGGACGCCAGTTTTCCGGTGGTTGATGTTGAAACCAGTTTGGAAAAATTAAAAAGCCGTCTCCAGAAATCACCGGCCGTGCTGGTCGAAGATTTTAAGCGAATCACCGGAATCATTACCCGTTCGGACGTGCTGGAGTTTCCAAGTTAAGTGAGTCTCAAGTCTCAAGTCTCAAGTCCTTAGAATTTGACTTGGGACTTGGGACAAGGGACTTGGGACAAAAAAACTATGCCGAAAGTCACGCTCATCATCAATGGTGAAACAGAATTTGAAGTTACTGCCCCGATGGTGACAATCGGGCGGACTTCGGATAATGGCGTTCAACTGAACAACACAAATGTTTCGCGCTATCATGCCCGGATCGAACAACGCGAAGATGGTTACTGGCTGGTCGAACAGAATAGCAGTAACGGGACGTCCGTCAACGGGACTGAGGTTGACGGCGAAATTCTTTTGCAGGATGGCGATCTGATGGCGTTTGGCGGTTCAAGCACTATCGAGTTCAATCAGCCTTCGGACAAATCCGAAGACGAGGAAACCGACGAATCACAGGAATCCGAGGCTCCCGCCGCATCAACCGAAGCTAAACCCGCCGGCTCAAATCTGATCTTGATTGCCGGCGGGGTGGTGGGGGTGGCCGTCATTTTTGCGGCGGCCGCCGGGCTTTTTTATTGGTCCAGATCAGGCCCTACCTGTGAAGCTGTCGCCCGTATCAAAAGCCCTGAGAGCAACGATATTTTGAGTAAACCGGTTGAAGTAAAACTTGATATCCAAAACCCGCAATGTGTCGAAAAGGTGGTTTTTGAAATAGACGGCAAAGAATTTGCGAGTACGACCGAAGCCCCCTTCAACACGACCCTCGATCCAGATCAGTTCGGTAATTTGGTTGACGGGCAAAACCATAAATTGCGGGTGGTTTTGCTGGATAAAGAGAAAAAGCCGCTCCCCTCTGTGGCTGAAATTGAGGTCGGTTTTGAAACTCTGGCCAGACCGCTTCCGCCGCAGGAAGAGGTGACTCCGACCCCGTCAGATGTGCCGACCCCGAAACCGTCTAAAAAAGGACGAATCGGCGATATCGAAATTCAGGAATTGATCACCCGCTGGCAGAAGCAAAACTTTCCGACCGCTCCCGGATACAAATTTGACCCGCAATTTTTGAGCGAGGTCAATAAAAAGACGTCCGATTACGCGGTCGAAGGTTACTATAATCGAGCGTTTCAGTATAAAGATCTGATCAATGTCGCCTATCAAAGAGATCGGGATGTCGGAGTCTCCGTCGGATATATTCTGGCGATGAGCCGCAGTAAATTTAACCTGCAGAAACAGGGAACGAACGAAGGACTGTGGCAAATGTCAAGCGAGTTTACAATAGTTAACTGCGGGACAGAAACTCTTAGTGATGCTTCACAAAATTGTGCCGTCAACGTTTCGGCGGACTATCTGAAAGATATTTACTTAGACCGTTTTGAGCGTGATATAGTTTATAGTCTGGCAGCTTTCGGGATGCCTATCCAGGAAGCCGCCAAATTTGAAGCCTCGGTTAAGGTCACGCCGAACCGGATAGATTTTTGGAAAGTTTTGACTCCGAAGCAGAAGGAAGAAGTGGTTAGATTTTTTGCGGCCGGAATCGTAGCGGAAAATCCTGCCAGATTCGGTCTTAAAAAAGACAAGCCACTCTCGGAACTTTATCCGAAATAATAATTGATGATGGACGTAATTCTGAGACATCTGACTCCTGAAGGTTCCAAAGAGATCGCCTTAGACGGTGACAGTCTCTCGTTTGGACGCGGGGGCGAAGCCGATTACCGCTTTGACGATAACAGCCTGTCGCGGCTCCACGCTACTATTTACCGTGACGGAGACAACCTGTGGATCGTTGACGAAAATTCAACCAACGGAACTTTTGTCAACGAAGAGAGAGTTCCCGAAAGAGGGACTCCGCTCGAAAACCGAGACACCATCAGACTCGGCAACGATACCGAACTACAAGTCCGCTTTGCTGAACCCCAAACCGCTTCGCCGGCCGCGCCGCAGAATCGTCAGACTCAAAGCATTTCGTCCGTTTCGTCCGTTTCGTCGTCATCCACATCCTCTGCTCCGAAAAGCCTGACAAGTCTCTTGCCGATTGTGATCATCGGAGTTGCGTTTTTCGTGATCAGTATTTCAGCGGCTTTTATTATCATCAAATCCGTCAGCAAAGGTGATCCGCCGATTGTCCGGAACACTGACGAGGATCCGTCCGAAACGCCGGATGATAACACTGGTCAAGATGGAGAACCGACCAAAACTAAAACGCTGAAACCTGAAAATTCACCCGTCAACGCTCTGCCCGGCGGGAATAGTTCAACCCCGACGCCGGTGCCTGATGGACCGAAGACCCCGACTCCGGTTCCGCTTCCGCCCGGTAAAAAATATTTGGATCTATCGCCGGACGAAAAGACAAAATATGTCGAATCAAAACTGAAAAAAATCGCCAGCATCGTCGGCAACCGCGCTAGTGACGAAATTCCTTTGGCAGCCGTGACCACCATCCAAAAGTTCGTGACCGCCTACGCCGGTCGCATAACAGCTCCCTCCAAATCAGGCGTAGGATCAGGCTCGGGATGCAAAATGGGCGGTAAATTACAGGATACATACGAACGTGCCAGCAAAAATACCTGGTTTATCAAACGTGCCTTTATTCAAGAAAATGTCGAGCCGCAAGTTGGGATTTATGTGGCGATGATCGAATCTGAGCATTGCGAATGTTTGCAGAGCGGAACCGGGCCGCTCGGAATGTTCCAATTTACGACCGCGACCGGCCAACGCTTCTTTGAAAAGGGCGCAAATGTATTTAGAGGAGCTGGTCCGGGAAATCCTGATGACCGTTGTAAACCCGAGCTAGCGGCACTCGCCTCGGCAAGATATATCAAATTTTTGATGAGTACGTTTGGCACGGGGCCAGCCGGACTTCCCATCGCAATTGCCGCCTATAACAGCGGTGAGGGGATGATGATCCGGAACCTCAAGGACGCCTTGGCCGCTGACCCCAGATTGAGTGGTGACTTTTGGGCCCTGATTGAGAAGAGTGATCAATTGTCGAAACAATTCAGGGACGAAAATTTTAAGTATCCGCCGTTATTTTTCGCGACGGCGATTATCGGCGAAAACCCGCAGGATTTTGGCTTAAACCTGCAACCGCTTTCAACTTACACCAGTAAATGAACGGAAAGTCGAGAGTGGAGAGTCACGAGTCAGATTCTTGCTCTCCACTCTCGACTCCCGACTCTTGATTCTTATGGCAATTGAACTTTGGTTAAATTTTACGGATCAAAACGGTCAGGCTAAACGAATTTTGGTTGAAGGGGAAAAGTTTGCCATCGGTCGCACACCCGACAATGATCTGCAAATACCGATCAGTAACCTCTCACGCCAACACGCCCAAATCCAACGCTTTGCCGATGTTTTTGTGGTCTCGGATCTCGGC
>JANOEF010000450.1:0-7145 GCA_031413075.1 Acidobacteriota bacterium
AATTCGTAATTCGTAATTCGTAATTCGTAATTCGTAATTCGTAATTCGTAATTCGTAATTCGTAATTCGTAATTCGTAATTCGTAATTCGTAATTCGTAATTCGTAATTCGTAATTCGTAATTCGTAATTAACCAGTGACCGTTACCAACCTTTTATCACCTGCCCGGCGGGTGATTTTTTCGCGGTCAAAATATTCTAACAAAGGAATCGCATATTTACGCGAAATACCCGCCATCTCTTTAAAAGTAGGAACATCAATTAGTTGATCGCTGCTCCGGGCGGCAAAATTCTTGAGTTTTTCCGCCAGATCAGCGATCGCAGCACGGGAAAAGTAAAAATCATCGGTAACTTTTATTATTTCGCCGGTTTCAATCAGCAGCTGAAAGATCTTTCGGGCTTCGGACTTGGTAGATTTTGTGCCGTGCAAGACCTCTGACAAAGCCGTGTCCAAAGCGGGAACTTCGAGTTTTGCTTCGATATAAAGTTTCTTTAACCTTTCGAGAATTTGCTGATTGACGCCCGATAAAGTCTGGCTATACGAACTCGCCCGGACAATGTCTTTTTCAGCGAAAATTTCTCCGCGGTCAGTCAAAATCTGGAGAGTTGTTTTGAAAATGTCGAGCGAAAGATGGGCAAAAACTTTTTCGCGCAGAGTTTCGCGCAGCATTCCTTTGGCCAGCGGTTCGGCCCGATGATGGGTGGCGATCGCCTTAACGGCTTTGTCGGCTAAATTTTCAAAAGTTTGCCGCGAAAGATAACTGCCGGAGGCTTCAATGACGCTTTTTCTGGCCAGAACGGTTTGTAAAATTTCGCGTAAAGTTGAATCAATCCAACCCGTTCGAGCTTGTAAATCCCGGAAATTCAGCCCGAATTCTCCGGCGGTTTCGAGAAAGCTTTTGAGCTGAGTTAGTTGGTCGTCCGATTGCAGTTTTCCAAGCCGTGTCCTGATATTCTTAAAATCGCGACGCCGATGTTTATTGGCCAATCCATCCAAAACCCGGCCGCCGGCAATGGTGATCTGCGGTGAATAAGAGCGGATAATAAAGCGTTCGTTCGGCAAGGCGACGACCGGAGTTTCGAGCCGAAATTGAGCAAAACCTTTTTCGCCTGGGGTTATTTCTCCCGAATCTTCGAGGATTTGGACCCGGGCCAGAGCCTCAAGTGTGCCGAGATGAACCCGCACCCGAGCCCGGGATTTGAGCGATTTGCGGGCTTCGGCTAAAACTTCAATTTCGGCATCAAAGATCTGAGTCGGCCGCAGAAAACCGACCGGCGCCAGTGTTTGTCCACGTTCGACTTCGGACTTTTCGATCCCGCCCAGATTGATGGCCGTGCGTTGTCCGGCGCGAGCCGTCTCAACCGTTTGGCCGTGTGTTTGGACGCCCCGCACCCGAACTTTTTTACCGATCGGCAAAAGTTCCATTTCAGCGCCGACCGTGATCTGTCCCGCCACTAAAGTCCCTGTCACCACCGCTCCAAAGCCTTTGACCGAAAATGAACGGTCAATCGGGAGCCGGGTCACGGTTTCATTTTTGCGGTTCGGAATCGCTTTGGCCAGATTTTTGAGGGCGGACTTTAATTCCTCGATTCCTTCGCCCGTTTTGGCACTGACCGCAATCATCGGGGCATTTTCCAGAAATGAATTCTGCACCAGTTCGGCGGCATCCAGCTTAACCAGCTCAAGCAGTTCCTCGTCAACCAAATCCCGTTTCGTCAGAACAATTAAACCTGATTTGGTTTCGAGCAGACGACAGATGTCAAAATGCTCGCGAGTTTGCGGCATGACGCCCTCGTCTGAGGCGATAACCAAGGCCACCAGGTCAATACCAGAGGCCCCCGCCAGCATATTTTTGACAAAACGCTCGTGTCCCGGAACATCCACAAAACCGATTCGAACCTCGCCCAAATCTAATTCGGCAAAACCGAGATCAATCGTGATCCCGCGCTTTTTTTCTTCGGGCAGACGGTCTGCATCAACGCCGGTCAAGGCTTTTACTAAGGCGGTTTTGCCGTGGTCAATATGTCCGGCAGTGCCGATGATAATATCCATAAAAATTTTTTTGTGACGCATCGAGTCACGCACAACGCTTCTGACGTTCGCTTTATTTACTAGATAATCCGCGAAAATGCTCTAGTCTCGATTGATTTGATATTCTTCCAGCTTCCGGTAGAGCGTTTTTCTGCCGATGTTTAATAGCCGGGAGGCGCGGGATTTGTCGCCGGCGGTATAATCGAGAGCCAATTCGATGGCTTGTTTTTCGATTTCTTCCATGGTGGCCGGAAATTCGACGTCGAGACTGATGGTGCGGCCTTCGCTGGCCGCTTTGGTGCGTTCGTGACGGGCCTGGGCAGACGATTCAAAGGCTTTTTTGCTGATTGCTTCCGGCAAATCATCAATTTCAATTTGCCGCCCCGAAGCAATAATGACCGCCCGTTCGATGGCATTTTCGAGTTCCCGGACATTGCCGAACCAGTCGTAATTGACCATCGCCCGAATCGCTTCTTTCGAGATACCGGAGACAAAACGTCCGGTTTTTTGTTTGTAAAGTTCTAAAAAATGATAGACGAGGATGTGAATGTCTTCGGGGCGATCCCGCAGAGGGGGAATCGTGATCGGAAAAACCGAGAGCCGAAAAAAGAGATCTTTGCGGAATTTGCCGTCTTCGATGGCTTTTTCGAGGTTGATGTTGGTCGCGGCAATAACCCGCGCATCTGTTTTGACTACTTCGTTTCCGCCGACCCGGGTGAGCTCGCCGTCCTGCAAAACGCGTAAAAGTTTGACCTGAGCCGAAAGCGGCATTTCACCGATCTCATCTAAAAAGAGCGTGCCGCCGTCGGCCTCTTCGAACCGTCCCTGACGTTGATTTCGGGCATCGGTGAATGCGCCTTTTTCATGTCCGAAGAGTTCGGATTCAATCAAACTTTCGGGAATCGCCCCGCAATTTAATTTGATATAGGGTTTATTTTCACGTCCCGAGTTGTAGTGAATAAGGTTCGCCATCAGTTCTTTGCCGGTGCCTGATTCGCCATTAACCAACACGGTAGTATTTGTGTCTGCAACATTTAACGCCAATTCGATGGCGCGGCGAATGGCGGGAGCCTGCCCGATAATTTCGCTCTGATGTTTTTCGTGAAGCTCGCTTTTAAGCCGCATCACCTCGGCCGACAACTGATCTCGTTCGAGAGCTGTCCCGATCTGGTCAGTAATTCCTTCGACCAGCGCAATTTGGTGATCTTCGAAACCCTTTTCAAGTTCGCTGCTCCAGACAAACCCCAAAAGTCCGAAAGACTGATTAGCAACTTTGACCGGGGCGACCAAAGCGGCTTTTCCGCCAAGCTGCGAATTAAAAATCAGACGAATGGCAAAGGGAAGTTGTTTATCAATGAGACGGAGGGTTTTGCCTTCGCGCAGAATGTCGCTCAAGGTCGGAAAAGGTTCGATGTCGAGTGATCCGCCGTGTTCTTCGATTAAACTCCAAATGGCGTTTGGCGGGGCATTGGGCGCCGTTTTAAAAACGACTAAATTTATCTTTTTTCCGGTTTGGTCAAGGACTCCGAGCGCGCCGTAATCCGCGCCGACCAGCTCAATCGCCTGCTCGACCACTTTGCTTGAAACCTCGCGAAAATCCGAGTGCGAATTTAGCGTGTTGGCAATTTCCAAAAGGGCGTTGGTACTCTTGGTTTCCTGTTGCTGGGCAACATAGAGGCGGGTGTATTGATAACCCACAGCAATCTGTTGAGCAATGGATTCAAGAAAAGCGACTTCTTCGTCAAACCATTCGCGCGGCGCGTAAACATCATGTAAACCTATCAGACCGAACACTTTGCCGCCAAGAACAATCGGCACCACGAGCAGCGATTGAGTTTCGAGAGCTTTGGTAAAAAAGCGAACCGTGGCGTCACTCGATTGAGAAGTGTCGTTGATTCGAATCGGTTTCGTCAAATCAAATCTCTCACCCAGTTTTTCGGCATCAATCGGAATCGTAGTGCCTTCACTGGACGGAATATCCTTCGAAGCGCGCCATTCGTGACTGATCCGCAGTTCGTTGCCGTCAGTCAGCTGCAGAAGATCGCACCGGTCGGCTTCCATCATCCGCCCGATTTCTGAAACGATCACATTCAAAAATCGTTCGAGGTCAATATTAGTCGGCAAATCGCGGGCCAGACGATTGATGATGCCCTCCCGGGCTTCGTGCATTTTGATTTTTCGCTCAATGGGGAAAGAAGCGGTGGTTTCTATTTCGATTTTCATAAAGTTGCGGCTTTTTGTGGATAAGAAAGGGGTTTTGTAGGAAAGATTCAATGGCCGTTACTATAATTAGCGCAAAGCGCGAATAGTGTCAAGTTGATACAGGTAGATTTTATTTGTGTAATTTAGCAACAGCCTCAGTCAGCGACTAAAAATGTGGAAGATTCTTGCTGAAATGAAATGAAATTAAACAAAATTGGAGTTTGAGGTCATCGGCCGGCTGACGTTCATTTTCACCCAACAATAAGGCTTAATGTTGAATAAATCACTTAAATTTAGTAAATTTGAGCTATGAAATTTGTTGATGTCACAAACGATATAGCTTTTCGCAAAATATTCGGCAACGAGAATAAAAAGGTGGTTTTAATCTCTTTCCTTAATGCTGTGTTAGAACTTCCAAGCGGAAAAAAGGTGGTTGATGTGACGATTGTCAATCCGTATCAGTTGCCAAATCTGAGCGGTGGAAAGTCAACTATTGTTGACGTCAAAGCCCAAGACCAAAGCGGAAATATCTTCATTGTCGAGATGCAAATCGCCGAAGCCGAATCATTTAGCAAACGAGTTTTGTATTACACTTCGCAAAGTTACACCTCACAAATAGAACGCGGAGATGAATATGAGAAACTGAATCCAACATTTTTCATCGGCATTTTAGATTTTAAGATTGGCACAGGCACAAATTATTTTAGTCGTCACAAAGTACTGAATGTTGAAACAGGAGAACATATTCTCAGAGATGTGGAGTTTAATTTCATTGAACTGCCAAAATTCATGAAAACAGAAGTTGAGCTAAAAAGTATCATTGAACAATGGATATATTTTTTAAAAAATGCTGAGGATTTAGAAGTAATTCCTGAGAATATTAAAGATAAAGGATTAAAAACAGCCTTTGAAGAAGCCGATAAACATAATTGGAGCAAGTTAGAGCTAGAAGAATACAACAAAATCTTCATCAGAGAGGGGGATGAAAAAAGTAGATTACGATTGGCGGAAAGAAAAGGCGAAGAAAAGGGCAAAGCTAAAGGCAAGATTGAAGGCAAGATTGAAGTTGCGAAAAATGCAATTTTGCAAGGCTTAGAAAATGAAATAATTGCTAAACTGACTGGTTTGACAACTGAAAAAATTGAAAAACTGAGAAACGAGTAAATGCTGGAGTCTAAACAGACCAATCAGCGATTTACCTCGTATGAGAGAAGTGCCTCAACAGGAATTGATTATGCCGTTAATCGGAGTTATTCGAGTGGGCAGGGGAGATTTACGACGGTTGACCCGATTGGGATGAGTGCAACAAATATAGCATCTCCGCAAAGTTTGAATTTGTATGCTTACACGCAAAATAATCCGATTGACTTTAAAGATCCAAGTGGACTAAATAGAGCAGCACCCGGTTCTGGCGGACAACGTGGAATGCTCTATACGCTTTATTACGGAAATAATAATGATGGATGGCAAGCATTATTTAGTTGGTTTGTTCCTTATGGCGACGGTGGTGGCGATGATGAAGGTAGTGGTGGCGGGTCGCCTGAAGATAAGGGTAAGGATTTAATTGCCAAAGCTGTTGATCGTTTTCTTGATATTATGAAAGATGGTTGTTGGACTCCTGAATTAAATAACGGTGTTTCTGCTAAAAATGATAGTTTTGCCAATATGGATGCCAATGTAGCAAAAGATTGGGGAGGCTCAACATCCATTCATAATAATGACACTAAAGAATCTAACAAATACTCCATTACAGTAAGAGGAAAAGAAATTCCTAATCCTGCTGGTGATGTAAAATTAGGAAACCGTCCTAAACAATATGAATCAACCACCTACAATTTTGTCGTTAAATACTATGCAGGAGAAGGAGCTGCTTTAGCTAGTCCAACAGTTTCATTAACTCATGTAGTTGATGCAGTTAAATTTACTTTAGGTTTTAAAGTAAATGTCGATTATGCAAAGACTTTCCTTAATTTAACAAATAAAAAGGAGTGTAAAAAATGAAAAGTTCAGTCAAAAAACGAATTATTGCAGTTGCTATTTCAAGTTTATTTGCGCCAGTTTTATTTATTGTTGGATTTCTCAATCCAACATGGACAATTCTTGATACTAGTTTTGGGTTGTTTTATTACTTTTTAGACACTTTTGGCTTATGGAAATCTAGTCCCAATTGGATTTTAGAAAATAAAGTAATGTCTCTTTGTGGCTTTCTAATATTCCCGCTAATTGTTTCTTTTTTTTACACATTATTTATGGTAATTACAATTGAAAAGATATGGAAAAAAGATTTCCGATTAGGAATAGTTTATATAATTTTATTGCTCTTATTTTTTGGCGGATTGCAAAGTTCGCCTAAAGAGAGAGTTTCATTTTGGGTGTATCATTTTTCAAATTTTTAAGGCTAGCCGTAATATTTCTAACTCACCCACAAGCGAAAATCTGAAAATAAGACTTGACAGCCGTTTGCAGGCTGTCATTTTTTACGCCTTTTGCTGATTAGAATTCAACACCGTATTCAAAAACTAAAAGACACGCCTTCTGTTTTTCTCGCTGGAGTAACTTCACTTGCTCGCGCCTTTCGCTGAAGTTGGGAATCGGATAATAAAAGAAAAGTTTGAGAACAACTCTCTTTTCCTGTAAAATCAAGCTGTTATGCAAGAAAAATACGTCAATCCTTTCACCGACTTTGGATTTAAGAAAATCTTTGGCGAAGAACCAAATAAAGATTTATTGCTAGATTTTCTCAATGAATTACTACAAGGTGAGCAAGGTTTAATCACCGACCTCACCTTTATGAAAAGTGAGCATTTAGGCAATGTTGCACTTGATAGAAAAGCAATTTTTGACCTTTATTGCGAAAATGAACGAGGCGAAAAGTTTATTGTCGAAATTCAAAAGACGAAACAGAAATATTTT
>JANOEF010000451.1:0-20333 GCA_031413075.1 Acidobacteriota bacterium
AGGGGTGTCCGCGTTAATTTGCTGATGAATAATTTACAAACCTTAAAAACCCCGTGTCTGATTTTAGATATTGAAAGAGTTCGGCAAAACGCATTTATGAGTTTTGATATGCGGACGCAAACTGACACCGTTTCGCCAGGCAATTTCGCTTACTCGTTCTGCGTTTTGCCGAACTCTTTCAATATCTAAAATCAGACACGGGGTTTTTAAGGTTTGTAAATTATTCATCAGCAAATTAACGCGGACACCCCTTCCAAACTGCTTTGGGTTTGGTGGGGGAGGAGCGCGTTCCTTAGTTGTATTTGTTTTAACTTGCATTTACACGCAAGATTTTCCACAATAGAAGCATGAAGTTGATTGTTAATCTTAAATTGAAGCCACTCGAAAGCCAGCACAATGATTTGTTGCAGACGCTTGAACGCGCCAACGAAGCGTGTCATTGGATTAGCGAACAGGCTTTCAACAATAAGGTTTTCAAACAATTCAACATTCACAAAATCGTTTATCTTTCCGCGAAAGATAAGTTTAATTTGTCGGCGCAAATGGTTATTCGTGCAATTAGCAAAGTTGCCGACAGTTACCAGATTCAAAAAGCGAAGCAAACCTTTTTCAAAAAGCACGGTTCGGTTGCTTACGACAGCCGCATTTTGACTTTCAAAAGCGGCGATAAAGTTTCGCTTTGGACTTTGAACGGACGGCAAACCATTCCGTTCGCTTGCGGCGAGCATCAAAGAAAACTTCTTCCATTTCTGAAAGGCGAAGTTGATTTGATTTACCGCAAAGGTCAATTCTTTCTGAATGCCGTTTGCGATGTTCCCGAAGATAGTCCGATTATTCCGAATGATGTTTTGGGCGTAGATTTTGGAATTATTTTGCTTGCTACGGATTCGACGGGCGAATCTTTTAGCGGAAAAGATGTTGAATCTATTCGTCTTAAATATTCCAACCAAAGACAACTTTTGCAACACAAGGCAAGCAAACAGTCGCAAAACGGCAAACGCCCGCGAAACATTCACAAACTTCTCAAGCGTCTTTCGGGACGTGAAAAGAATTTTCGCAAACACGAAAACCACATAATTAGTAAAAAACTCGTTGAAAAAGCTCAGACACTTAATTCTGGAATTGCTTTGGAAGATTTGAAGCATATCCGAAAAAGAATCGAGAAAACGGTTGGACGTAATCAACGCAGTAAGATTAGTGGTTGGAGTTTCTTTGAACTTCGCAGTTTTGTTGAATATAAATCTAAACAAGGCGGTGTCCCCGTTTATTTGGTTGACCCGCGAAATACTTCTCGCACTTGCCACAAATGCGGGCATTGCGAAAAAGCTAATCGGATGAGCCAAAGTGAATTTGTTTGTAAAAACTGCGATTTGCATATCAATTCTGATTTCAACGCCGCGTTAAATATACGCGACAGGGCAAAAGTAAATTTGCCTCAAAGTTCGGAAAACATAGTGTTAAAGAACACTGTGTGATTACAGGACTAAAGCCACTTCCAAACGCTTCGTTTGGTGGTGGTTATTTACAAATACTCTTTGATCTGCTTCGTAGAAATAAAAAGTTAAGCAGGTCAGCAAATGTTTGGCGACAGATTGAAAATAAAGAAAAGTTTGCAAATAGTTGAGTCACTTTCGTTTTTGGGTTTTCTTCATTGTCCATTGTCCGTTGTTAATTGTGCATTGGTGCTTATGGCACATAAAATTGCGTCAGTGGCCCGCCGGTATGCCAGAAAAGCACATTGTTTTTTTCGTTCAATTTGCCTTTTTGAATCCAGTCAATCAAACCGGCCATGGCTTTTGCGGTATAAACCGAATCAAGTAAAACAGCTTCTGTTTTTGCTAAAATTTTGAAAGCCTCGGTTGCTTCGGCAGTCTCAAGACAATAACCTTTGCCCGCGTATTCATCGAAAACTTGGATTTTGGAACACATCTCGTTTGTCTTCATTTTAAGTAATTCACCAGTTTCTTTCAAAAGTCTTTCAATTTCGGAAACGATTTCTGTTCCGGCGTTCGGTTCGGGCGAAATACCGATAATTTTAAGCTTTTCCAACCCGTAAAGTTTTGCACCCAACTGCATTCCGGCGTGTGTTCCGCCGGTCGAACTCGAAAAAAATAAATGATCGAATTCGAGTTTTTGCTCTTTTATTTGCTCGGCCAGTTCGCGCATTGCCAAAACAAAGCCAAGGGTTGAAATTGCGGTTGCCCCGCCCAACGGGATTTCATACACTTTAACACCGGATTGCTTCAAATTTTCAAAAATTTTGGCGGCTTGAGCTTTCCGAGCGGAAATCGAATCAACCAAATGAACTTCGGCCCCGAGTAAATTTTCAAGAAAGGCAGCTGCCGTTTTCAAATTTTCCATACCGATCGGGCGCGGTTTTCGGTCAAGTACCAGAACGCAATTTAGACCTAGTTTAGCGCAAACGAAAGCCGTCAGACGGGCGTGATTGGAACGCTCGCCGCCGGTTGTGATGACCGTTTCAATGCCGTCATCCAGCAGTTTGGCGAACAAAAACTCTAGTTTGCGAATCTTGTTTCCGCCAAAACCGAAACCGGTGAAATCGTCCCGCTTAATAAAAAGCCGCGGACAATTTTTGCCGAGTTTTTCTCGTAATCTTGGCATTTCCTCAAGCGGCGTTGGATACAACCCCAAATTAAGTCGCGGAAATGTTTTTAAATTTTCAATTACTTTTTCAAAATTCATTGCTTTTTCAGCGTTGGCACCGGCACCGGAAAATAATTTAATTTCGGCATATTTTCCTTTGAAAATCTTGGCAGTTTTTTGTCTCTCATCGCAATTTGAAAAACGGCTGACGCAATCACCAGAGCGGCCTGTTTGGTATCTTCTTCACTAATCCGCTCGTAAGTATCAAGATTTGTGTGCCAGGTAAATTCACCGTATTCGAGCGGGTCCTGGTCAATATAAACACCCGGCAAACCATTGACCGAAAAGGCCGCGTGGTCTGAACCGGGCGCTGTCCGATTACTATAAGTGCTTGCTCCAACTACGCCTAAATCTGCGAAAGGCACCAGAATTTTTCGCAAAACTTCACCTGTTTCAGCGGGTCCAAAGACTCGCATACCGCGAATTTTACCCGTTCCCGAATCAAGATTGAAATAGGCGCTTAATTTATCAAAATCTGCTTTCGGATTTTCCGCCGAGCCGAAATGTTGAACAACGTAGGCTTGCGAACCCAAAACTCTCTGCTCTTCCCCCGACCATAGTCCAATGCGAATCGTTCGGCGCGGTTGAACCCCAACCGCTTTCAAAATTCTCATCGCCTCCATCATAATTGCCACGCCAACGGCATTATCCGTTGCGCCGGTTGCCAAATGATGCGCGTCAAGGTGTGCGCCCAACATCACCAGTTCATCTTTTTTGTCCGTTCCGATAATTTCTGCCAGAACATTGCGTTGAGTTTTGCCTTCCGGGAAAAGACGATTTTGAACATTGATTTCAATTTTGACCGCAATTTTGTCCGCCAAAATCCGCGTGATTCGTCCGTAATCTTCATTTCGCAAAATGATCGTTGGAATGAATTGCGAAACCTCACGAGTCCGATTGATGACAGCGCGAATTACGCCATGAGGTTCGCGGGCATCATAGACGCGAACTAACGCCCCGTTTGTTTTCAAAAACTTATCAATTTCGTCATTGACCTCAAGGGCGGACAATCTTTTAACCGTCGGTGTTGGTGTCGGAGTTGAAATTAAACGCGGCTTTTCGGGGGCGAAAGTCCTTTGGGTTTCCTCATCGCTCATCCGCATTTGCGGGGGCTGAAAATTTATCGGATTCAAATTATGTCTGCCCGTCAAAACTATTTTGTCTCTTACTTGATTTTTTATGGTTGTAAAATATGCGTTTAACTCTTCTATTGTTGGTTTATCCGGCGGAATTAGATTAAAAGTTTCTGCCGTTACAAAACCTTTTGTCGAAGGAGTCCAGGCCATTACTTCGGCCACCAGCGAATCTTTGAAAGGTGCAATCGCATGAACCGATAATTTTTCGTTTTGCCATCCCGGGAAACCGAAATCCCATTTTTCAAAATGAGCGTTTTGCAGACCGATTTTTTCAAGCTCGCTTTTTGTCCAATCTTGTGCCGCTTTTAAGTTTGGCGTTCCCGTCATGCGCGGACTGTAAATGTCGCTCAAATAATGAATTGTCCGCATTATTTGTGAATTTTGGGAGGCTGCGGCGCGGATTCTGGCATTGATTTCAACCTCAATTTTTTCGTTTTGGGCAAATAGAGATGAACTCGCTAACACGAGCGTGATAAAAAAAGTTGTGAGCCATTGAAGCATAAACAAATTTTTTGCGTCTTTTAGCGTCTTTCGCGGGCAAAATCAATTCTTCCTGATCTTAATTTCTTCCAACGAAAACATTTTCATTTTTGGATTTAGCCTCGCTTGAAAGTCCTGAAAATTTATTGCGTTTGGAATAGTAAAATGTCCCGAACCGCCGAAAATTAAGCCTTGACCGGTTTTTGGCAACAGTTGCGCCCACCACAGACTGCGCACCGCGCCGCCAAATTTATTCTCGCCATAACGGAAAAAAATGTATTCGGCACTAGCTTTTTCAACCCCGATGACGCGAGTTTTTTTGGCTCGCATGAGCTCGACAATTTTGAAATAGTAATTTTCTTCAGCTGAGGTTTTCGGTCCTTTGCGTCCATTCCAAGCGTCTTTGAAATACTCAAGCAGAACTTTCCGCGTTCGCAGATGTTCGGGCGAATTTTCGACGGAATTGATAAAAATATCCAAGTCTTTTTGCTGTGACGGCATCAGCATTTCCATTGCAATCCAATCGAATTTTTCTTTGTCCAGGACATTAGTTTTTAGTTTTTGATAGGCTTCGACATCGCCATGAACGCCTTCCGGGTAGAGCAAAACTGATTTTTTTTCATTCTGCATTTCGGCAATCGTCGCAACTCTTACTTGAATTTGATTCTTTTTCGCCAACTGTTTCGCCACAATTTGCTCATCTTTGTAATGCGGATTCGGAATCAAATAACGCTTTTCGAGTTTGGCGGTTTTTAGAATGTTGAAAAAGTCTGCGAGGTTTTTCTGCAATTCCAGCCAAGTGTCGCCGCTTAGTTCAACGTGGTCAAATTTTACTTCAATACCAAATGTCTTGAGTGAAGAATTCGGATAAAATTTGCCTGTCCAGCCGTTTTTGAATTTGAGCGTTATCGTCTGCTCATCTTCCGCTGCAATTTCGGCAAATTTCGGCACAAAATTGCGTTTGATGCCTTCTTTGGTAGTGTTTGCAAGTGCTTGAATGCCGTAGAAATCTGAATAGTATGGCGAAGGTTTGGCAGTCAGCTCGGCAAATTGGGGGTCGAGAAATCCCTGCGAATTCAAAAACTTCGGCAATATTTTCCGCAAATCCGGTTCGTGGATAAAACGGGGTTTGGTGGTTTGGGCAAAAGCCGAAATGGTTGATAAAAAGATTAAAATTGCGATTGTAAAAATTTTGGTTTTCATAATTTTAGTTGTTTGGAGACGATGCTTTGGCGTGCTCATCGCCGGGCGAGAAACAGCCTCAAGGCCGGACTCAAAACTTTAATGTATTCTTCCTTTCAACGATTTTGTCACCTCGTCGGGAACGTAAATTATTCCGTTTTTGGCAACTCGAAAAACTTGTCTCACATGGCTGATATTTTCCAAAGGATTCGCCTTCAAGACCACAAAATCCGCTGCTTTTCCGACCTCAAGCGAGCCGATTAAATCCGTTCTGCCGATTGCCCACGCGCCGTTATAGGTGGCGGCTTTCAACACTTCCATTGTTTTCATTCCGGCTTCGCTAAACAATTCCATTTCACGGTATAAACTAAATGCCGGCAACATTTGCAGATTCGTCATATCGGTTCCGGTTGAAATCATGACACCTGTTTTATGTGCTTCGCGGACAAATTCGACATTCTTCTGTGTTAGCAAAAGTGCGTATTTTTTCTTTTCGGCATTGAATCTCTGCTCAACTCTTTTCCACGCCTCAGCCGCATAAAATGGTTGTTGGACAGACATCAAATATTTGGCTGCATCGGGCGGTTCGAGCGCGACCACAGTTGGCACGAAGACAACTTTGGCATCGGCGGCGGCTTTGAAAACTGATTGGATTTGGGCCGATTTGAAATCTGCATCAACGATCGCCTGATAATACTTGTCATATTCGGGCGGCGCAAAATTAATCATTCCAATCGTTTGCGGCGGAATATCTTTGGGCATAATTTCGGGAAACGAATAAATGCCGTGATGCAGATTATCTATGCCCATTTCGATGGCATTTCCCCATGTTTCCCGTTCCAGATGCCCGTTGACTTTGTAACCTCTTTGATGTG
Organism: Acidobacteriota bacterium; assembly: GCA_031413075.1. Classification (GTDB taxonomy): domain Bacteria; phylum Acidobacteriota; class Blastocatellia; order Pyrinomonadales; family Pyrinomonadaceae; genus JAIBCC01. The sequence continues at coordinate 6,338 of JANOEF010000451.1, forward strand.
TGTAGTTAATGACTGTGCGAAGCGTTTCGCCTTTTATTCCTGTATAAACTTTGACGGCGGACGCACCCCGCGAAAACCACATATCAAGTTTGGCTTTCGCTTCTGTTTCTGATTTGACGGCTTCCATCCACGGCACATTGAGCGGTTCCATATCAATATATTCACCCGCCAAAAACATTCTCGGTCCCACTACTCGCCCCGAATCCACGCGATTTTTCAACGCAATATCGCCCTCTGGATCGCCCGAACCGGGAACTAAAATCGAAGTCACACCGCCCGCCATAAACAACGGCGGAAGCGCGGGGTTAGTCGAATGTCCGAAAATCAAATTTGTGTAAAGATGCGCGTGTGTGTCAATCAAACCAGGGATGATGAATTTGTCCGAATAATCAAAAACCTGGGAATCGGTCGGGATTTTAAAGTTCGCAGCTTCATCAATTTTGACGATTTTTCCGCTGGAAATTTCCATCACGGCGTTTTCAGTTATTTTTCCGTCGGCGGGATTGATAATGAGTTTGGCTTTGACAAAATAATGCAGTTTTTGCGGAGTTGGAACTGGAATTTGAGCAAAACAATTACCGAAAAACAAAAGCAGAATCGAAACCACAAACAACCAATCGCTGAAAAAAAATCTGTGTTTATCTGTGTTTATCTGTGGACACATTTTTATTTATCCTCAAAAGTTGCAGTCGTTTCCGGCAAATACAAAATCGTGTCAAATTGGCGGCTCAAAATGACATTGGTAAAATGCCCCTGATTGATGTCAGCATAGAGCGAGCCCGCCGTATTGAATGGCAAATTGCGGTTTGCATCCGTGATTTTTCTGGCATCAACCAACATCGGTTGATCGCCAAACAACTTTTGGAAAGGCGTTTCCAAAGAATCGGCGCGGACAGGTGGCGGTGTGCAAATCGGATTTTTGCAGACGGCTTTCGGCACAATATTTCCGATCACGACCAGATTTTTGCCGTATTTTTCTGCCATTCGCGTGCCGAGTGAAATTGTGCCGCTTGGCAACGAGGCATCTTTTTCGTCTCTGCCAAACGCTTCGATTTCCGGCGCGTGCTTCATGGCGTGCCAGTTGTGCATCCAAAAGAAAATCTTTTTGTTTGCGTAACGAGTTTTTTGTAATACTTCAAAAATTTCAAAACGCGCTTTGTCGCCTGCTTGATAACCGTCTTTTTGCCATTGTCTTTGCAATTCAAGCGAGGGATTTTTGATGGTGACCGTATCATCAAGCCATTTTGTCAACGAATTGAGATAGGTTCGCAAACTGTTAAGATGTGCGCCTGCTTCAAGATACACGTTTTTTGAGTTCTTTTTGACTAACTCCTTTTTGTTCGATTCAATAAAACTTTCAATCGCCTCAATCGCTTGATTACAACTCGCCCGGTCTTCAGTTGAATAAGTCGGTTGACCTTTGCGGCGGCGTTGGCTGGTCGAAATAATAAACTCAATATCAGTTTTAAATTCACCCGTTCCGGCACGGCAAACTTCGGCTTTTTTCTTCAAATCTGCCGAGGCAAATTTATCGGATTTACCTGTAAATTCGAATAAATTTCTAAAATCCGTGACAGGCTGTTCAGGCTGATAGCCGGCGATTTGAATTTTATCCATCGGATGTTTCCGATTCCATTCCCGAATCCAGATCAGCATTTTGATAATGTTTTTTGAACTAAAAGCGTTGAGAAAAAATCCTTCGTCGCCGGTAATCGTAGTTCTTTCGGAATTCATAAAATCCCGAAAAGCATCATCCACGCCCCACGCCGATTCAAAAACGAACACCCGAAAGCCTTTTTTCTCAACTAAATACGGAAAAGCTTGGGCAACAAATTTATGAACCGCTACCATAAAATGACTGTCTTCGCCAAAATTAACATATTTTTTATTGCCGACAATCGCGTCAAGTTGGGTCAAATCAACATCTTTCGGCGTTTGAGCAAAAATTGGCAAAGCTAGAAACGAAAAGAGTAGAAGTTGAATTTGAAATCGGAAAAGCATTTTGAAAACCTCTAAAAATTGAAAAATGATTAATTGATAATGGTTAATTGATATTTTGAGCTGCCGGCTCAATTAACAATTAACCATTTATCATTAACAATTAAAAGTAAAATCTTGCCGAAAGTTGAATCGAACGCGGTCCGCCGATTTGGAAGGCTGAATTTAAGCCTGTTCCGCCCGCATTGGCATTGGATAAACTTCTGCCTAACATTTGGGTGGAAAGTCCGAAATCAGCACCACCCACCTGGTTGTTGAAACTTCCAAAATTAGGCGTGTTGAAAAGGTTGAAAACTTCTCCACGCAATTGGATTCCCATATTTTCGCGGATTTTGAAATCACGGCGCAAAGTCATATCAAACTGTTTGGCATCAAATCCGCGCAGGGCATTGCGTCCCAAGTTTCCGCGATTTCCACCGCCGGGGCTGACAAAAGCTGCCGGATTAAGTCGTTTGCCGCCTGGATATTGCGAGCCTTCCAGATAGAACGGTTGTCCGGCGACAATATTTGGTCTGGTGCTACTGATTCCGCCGTTTGAAGTGAAATTTAAGTTTCTCACTACAATATTGACAGGCGGGGCTGAACGATAGCGGAAGATTCCGTCCGTTGCCCAACCGCCAAAAATCGCTTTGGCCACATTATTGTCTTTGAAGGGGGTTGGAATATTGTAGGTGATTGCTCCCGTAAGGTTATGGCGAACATCAAAATCCGAGGGCCCGCGATCATTTTCGATCGGAACTAACAATAATGAAGCAGTGGATTGAATATCATTTGATGCCGTGTCGCTCGATTGCGCCAATGTGTAAGAAACTAACGCTTGAAAACCCTTGGTTAAACGTCGAGTGAATTGCAATTGCATCGAATCATAGCTCGAATCCGCCGAGTTTCGCGTGACAATCACACCGTTTGGAAAGTTTGCATTTGGATTTCCAATAAAATCCTGTCGCAATAGTTTTTCGCCCCGAGCGCCGACATACGAAACGGAAACGGTTTGATTAGGTCCGATTGATTGCTCGATCGCTAAATTAAATTGGTAAGTTCGCGGCAGTTTGAGCCCATCCTCAAATCCGTAAATTGCGGTTGTTGCCGGAAGACTTGACGAAATCGGAAGAGCTGCCGCATCTGCCGCCGATAATGGATACGCAAATCCGGGGAAGAAACTTTGCAATGTTTTGCTGGAAATATACGGGAAGGTGTTACTAAAAACACTACCCGCTGCGCTACCGCCGCCGAGGTCATAGAAAACGCCGACTCCGCCGCGCATGACGGTTTCCCAACCATCTTTGGTAGTAGCTTGCCACGACCCCCCAAAGCGAGGTGCAATATTGTTATAAGTGGTTTTATACAAAGGCGTTCCGCTTGGTGCAACCGCAATACTTGCCGGAGTGTTGAGATTCGTCAGAACTAAAGGATTCCTTCCGTCTCTTTCTTTTGGCGCGGGATTGATTTCCCAACGCGCTCCAAATGTCAAAGTCAAATAACGGGTGGCTTTCCAGGTATCTTGCCCGTAAAACGAGTAGTTATTGGTAATTGGATTTCTTTCACCGGCATCGGCTCTGACTTGAATTTGATTAACCACGCCCCCAATAATCGGATTTGGACCGATTCCAAACAAATCGCTGGTTAATGATGCGGCGGTAAAGATCGTTAAAGTATTGAAATAATCGTATTGCAGGAATGTCGGATTCAAACGGCGATAATCGAAACCGAATTTGAGAGCGTGCGAGCCCGCTTGATATGTCAGGTTGTCAACCAGATTATATTGTTGCGTTTTGCTATTTGAAAGTTCGCCTAAAAAGATTCCGGGGATGTCCTGATGTCTTTGCCCAAAGGTTGCCGGGTCGAAATCAAATAGAAAAACCCCAAAAATAGGTCTTTTGGCAGTTGCCACGCCAGTTACCGAAGATAATGGAAAAGGACTGCCGCCACCCAAGGTATCAAGCTCCAGATTTAACTTCGAATTGTATTTGGTGTAATTAAATCGTAGGTCATTAACAAAGTTACTGCTAAAAATCTGGCTTGAGCCAACCGTTATCGTTCGTGTATTAGCGGATGTGGTGCCGGGCGTAGTCGGATTTGCAAACCTATTGACCGAACTCGAAGGAGCTTCGTTGTAACGCCCGAACATTGTAAATTTGTCGGTAAAATTATGGTCAATTCTGACGCTGAACGCATCAAGTTCAGATTTATCGGAATAAACCGCATTATATCTGCCATATCCGGTTGGTCTCGGAGCTTGGGCAACTCCATTGATAGGCGGAGGCGTGTAAAAATCCAAGGTGCCATTTACTCTGGGAAAAGAATTGATGATTGGGCGAAGCGAAGCCGCCGCACTTGCCCGCAACGTATCGGACGGAACAAAAAAAGTTTTTTGTTGCGGTTGCTGCAAACGTAAGCCTTCGTAGGAAACAAAGAAAAATGTCTTATCCTTAATTATTCGTCCGCCAAAGACCCCTCCGAAATTATTCTGTCTAAGCGGTGCGCGATTAAATCCCTTGCTATTGGCAAACCAATCATTGGCATCGAGGGCTTCATTCCGAAAATATTCAAACACCGAACCCGAAAAACTATTTGTTCCGCCACGAGTGACGATTGAAACCTGTGCGCCGGGGGTGCGTCCAAATTCCGGAGCGTAGGTCGAAGTTTGAATTTTGAACTCTTGCAAAGCGTCAACCGAAACTAAATTATTCGTTCCGCCCGTTGCTGCAAATCCGGGAACAGAACCCGTTGCATTTTGTCCCAAATTATTTCCCACCGCCGCGCTGACATTCGCGCCAACGCCGTCAACTGTTATGTAATTTGAGTTTGTCCGTTGTCCATTGACCGAAAATTGTCCTTGCCCGCCATCGCCTGACGGAGTTAGAATCACGCCCGGAGTTAGTTCAAACAATGATTGGAACGAGCGTCCGTTCAAGGGGAGATTCTGCACAAACTGACGATTGACCGTCGTTCCAACTGATGACGATTCATCCAGCAATGTCGGTTCGTCCGTTACTTGCACGGTTCCGCCAACGCTTCCAACTTTTAATTCGATGGTTAAGGTTCGTTGGTCGCCGACGTTTAGCTCGATATTTTTGATTTCGGCTGGAGAAAAACCTTTGTTTTCAGCTTTCAAAGTATATGTGCTGGGGGATAACTGAGTCAGAAAAAATTTACCCGAGTCATCTGTGGTTGCGGTTTTTTGAAAGTTTGTGGCTGGATTGGTAATAGTGATGGTGGCACCCGCGACGACCGCACCTTTTTCATCGGTCACCGTTCCACTCAAAGTGGCAGTGGTGGACTGTGCCAAACCCGAAACAGTAAAAGCCGAAAACACGATTAGTAAATTGACTAAACGACAAATAATTTTTGACATATCTTTTCCTCTTAGCTGAAATTTATTTTTGTTCCCTTGTCTAGGATTGTAATGTTATAGAGATGTATAACTATATGTCAAGAAGGATGGGCGCTATTCTTTACAAAAGGTGTTAACTGATGTATCTTGCAGTATAACTCTCAAAGATGTAGATATAAGAGTTATACTGCAAAGAAAAATAATGTTTGAGGAAACCGAAAATGGCTCAGTTTTTTATAGACAAAAATAATAAGATTCCAATCTATTTGCAATTAAAAGATCAAATCAAATATTTCATTTCGACCGGCTCGTTGACGGCCGAAGAACAATTGCCGCCGGTCAAGATTTTGGCGAAAACCCTGGGCATCAATTTTCTGACTGTGCGAAAAGCCTATAAAGAATTAGAAGAAAGCGGTCTAATTAATGTCCGACACGGCGAAGGCTCGTTTATTTCTCTCAATAATGCTCCTTATAAAAACAATTCTTTGCAATCGAACATGCAAAAACAGTTTGGCGAAAAAAACAGGCAATTAATTGAGCAATATTCACTCCTCGGATTGGAACTCGCTGAGATGAGAAGAATTTTGGATGAGACTTTTTCAGAAATTGAACGAAGCAAAACTGTTCCGATTATTGTTTTTGCCGAATGCAACAAATTTCAAGTAAATCAAATTTCAAAGATTATCGAAGCAGAGGTGCAACTAAAAGTAAATTCGCTTTTAATTGAGGACTTACACAGAGAAATCCCTGTCTTAATGGAAACAGGCAGAAAAATCAATATTGTGACGACCGGTTTTCACGTCAATGAGGTTCGGGATGCGGTTGGCGATCTACCCATTCAAATTGATATATTGATTACAAATCTGAATCCCGAAACGCGAAGACAACTCGAATCATTCGGCGAAAAAGCTTCTTATAGTTTTATCTGCCGGGACCGAGAATCAGCGGTTCTTTACAAAGAGCTTTTGAAAGCAGAATTGGGCTACAAACAGATTAATCTCACCGCTTGTACTCTGGCTGAAACTGAAAAAGTGAATAATATTCTCAATTCGCCGGCGGTGGTTTTAGTTTCACCACCCGTTTATGAAGCGGTGAGAAGGTTGGCTCCGCCCGAAAAGTCTGTTTACAATTTATTTGAACGGGTTGACCCGATGTCATTGAAAGTGATCAAAGATCGAATTGTCGGAAATAATAAATTTTAAGCGCCAATTGGTCAACGAACAAACGAGAAAGCCGCGGTCTGATGGTTAAATAATTGTTCGGAATATTTTAAGATAGCTCTTGTAATTCTTTAAGTTTTAGTGTATAAGTGTTGTTGTTAAACTATTTCCGCTATTTGAAAGGAGTTCCAAGATGAAGCTATCCAGAAGTTTTCTAGCTATTCCCCTGAGTTTTTCCCTCGTTTTTGTTTCTTTCCTAAGTGTTTCATTTTCAACAGTTACTGCCCAAGATACAACTAAAATTGCATTACAACGCGGCTATCGAACCGGCTATTCCGACGGTTATATGGCCGGTTATCGCGATGTGCTCGGAAATTTGTCGAAAGGCATTGACCGGCACAAAGAATATGCCAAAGCTGACCGGGCCTATGTCAAAGATTACGGATCGGTCGAGGAATACCGCGATGGCTATCAGCAAGGTTTTGAATCGGGTTATGTGACCGGATTTGAAAAACGCGGCTTTAATGCGGCATTGCCGACTGATTTGAAACGGCGCGGAGCGGGCGGTTCAGGTGGCGGAACTACCCCAAAACCGCCGATAATGTCCCCCAAACCGGAACCGATCAGTTCACAACCGAGCGGCGAGCCGATCATTTTGATTCCGGCCGATGTCGAATTAGTTATCGAATTGATCAGTGACTTAAACACCGATCAGAATAAAGAGGGTGATAAATTTCAGGCCAGAATCGTGACGCCGATTGAAATTACGGGATCTCTGGTCGAAGGTCGAATTACCAAAATTCAAAAGCCCGGCCGCCTCAAACGCCAATCAATGATGACGCTTTCGTTTGATATGATTCGGCTCTCGGACACGCGCTGGAGCAATTTCAATGCGATTTTGACCGAAGTCCTGCCGATCAAAGGCGATAATGTCAAAAAGGTTGATGTCGAAGGAACGGTTGAAGGTCAAAGTTCGCTCAAAGGCGATATGATCAAAGTTGGCGCCTCTACCGGAACCGGAGCGGTGGTCGGAGCCGTAGTCGGAGGTCCGGTCGGGGCCGCGGTCGGGGCCGGTGTCGGAGCCGCTTTCGGCGTCGGAGCCGTTGTGGTCGAGCGCGGCAAACACGTTAAACTGACCAAAGGGCAACAGCTGAAAATCAAGACCGCCTACGAAACTCAAATCAGATAAATAAGCTTTCGGACTACATCCGCCTCTTTTTTTTTCCGCGAATTTGCTGATTCGCGGAATTTTTTTGTTAAATATAGAATAATGATCATCGCCTTGCTCACCGATTTTGGAACCAAAGACTATTTCGTCGGCGCCAGGAAAGGCGTCATTTTGACGATTCTAAATTTTTTCTACCGCAGATCAGTCAAACTTTTCATGGCCGGGATGTTTTTGCGCCGGTTGCTGCCTGGCTTTCAAAAGGAATCAAGCCGGAGCAGTTTGGCAGGGAAGTCTTTGATTTTATGAAGTTTGAAGTGAGCGGGCCAAAACTTTTGGCGGAATCTGAACGGGAAGCAGAAATTATCGAGATTGACCGATTCGGAAATATAATCACAAATCTGAACAGATCTGACCTGCCTCAAACCTTTTATTTGACGGTTCATCAAACAATTATCGAAAGGCATTACAAATTTTACGCCGAAGCCGAACCCTCGGAAATTTTTACCATCTGGGGAAGCGCCGGGTATTTAGAGATTGCCGCGTTTCAAAAATCGGCGGCTCAATTACTCAATCTCGCTGTCGGAGATAAATTAACGGTCAAAAGTTGAAACAAAATTTACTCACAACTTGTCGTTTGTAAAGGGCTTTGCTATCTTTAAATTAAGACATTTTACTTAATATTTACAAGGGATAAAACAATGGAAACAGGTAAAGATTCAACCGCCGCCACGCCAGCCGCCAATGCCGGTTTGCGCGGAGTCGTCGCCGCTACCAGCAAGATTAGCGATGTCAATGGCGAACAAGGTATTTTAATTTATCAGGGCTACGATATTCACGATCTAGCCGAGCATTCAACATTTGAAGAAGTCGTTTATTTACTTTGGAATGAGCGTCTGCCGAAACAGGATGAGCTTGATGCGCTGTGCGCGGAATTTCGCGCCAACTACGCAATTCCTTCGCAGATCGTTGATTTAATGCAAACTTTTCCGAAGGATGCCGATCCGATGGACGTGCTCCGTTCCACGGTTTCGATGCTTGGTTGTTATGACCACGAATCAGCTCATAAAACTGACCGCGAAAGTGCCATCAAAGCATCAATCAAACTGACGGCTCAATTTCCCGCACTGGTCGCCGCCTGGGAGCGAATCCGACAAGGTAAAGAAGTCATCGCACCATTGCCGGATCAAAATATCGCGACCAATTTTATGTATCAGTTGAGCGGCGAGATGCCTGATGCGGACGAAGTCAGAATCATGGATGTTTGTTTGATTTTACACGCCGACCACGAACTAAACGCTTCGACCTTTGCGACCCGGGTTTCTTCGGGAACTCTGGCGGATGTCTATGGATCGGTGGTGGCCGGGATTGCGACCCTCGCCGGACCGCTCCACGGCGGGGCCAATACTGCGGTCATGAAGATGCTGCTCGAAATCGGCGATCTCGAAAACCTTGAACCGTGGCTTGAACATGCTCTGGCCAACAAGAAAAAGGTCATGGGAATCGGTCACGCCGTTTATAAAGTAGAAGATCCGCGGGCGACCTGGCTTCGTAAGTTTTCTAAACAAATGGGCGAAAAGAAAGGCAATACAAAATGGTTTGAGATTTCACAAAAACTGGAATCATTGATGTTAGAGAAAAAAGGAATGCACCCGAACGTGGATTTCTACTCGGCATCGGCCTATTATCTGATGGATATCCCGCTCGATCAATTCACCCCGATTTTTGCGGTTTCGCGTATTTCGGGCTGGACGGGTCACATTTTGGAGCAATACGCCAATAACAAATTGATTCGTCCGCGGGCCGAATATATCGGAGCGAGAGATTTGAAATATACTCCGATTGCCGAACGCTAAGGCGGTAAGGGAAAAGGTAAAGGGTAAAAGGGCAAGCTGAAAGTAATTTTGGGTTGTCTTTTTTATTCGTTAAATTTGTCGAGAGCCATTGCGTAGAGAATTCCCAAAATCCTATTTAAATCTTCGTGAACATCAAAACTTGTTGTATCCATTTGCACTTGTCCATTTTCCATTACTAAAAATTTCCAAATATCACCGGTCGTGACGCAACCGTAAATTCTATCAACTGTCGTGTTATGTTTTTCGTTAAAAATTTTGGTGGCTTGCATTTCCGCCGCACATTGGGTTATGCCGCCGTCAAAATCTTGTTCTTTGGCTTCGATTGCAACGACAATCGGTGCTTCTAAAACAACTTGGTAATCAGACCTTGAAACCAAAAAATCCGCTCGCCCCCAAAGTCCAAGTTTTTTGTCCACATTAAATTCAACCCCCGAAAAAATGCTGATTTTCTTTTCGGCCTGGTCGCGTAACTCGACAAAAACAGGAGCGATTATCAATTCTGAACGGGCTTTTTCGGTGCCTTGCATTAAGGCTAAATCTAGATTTCGTTTTAGTGTTTCGAGCAAAAATGCACTTGGTTGACGCGGTGAGGCATTACCAAACAAATTTTCGTGATAGCTAATCCTAATCCCGAATTTTTCTTTCAAATCTGCGTTAGTAAATTTTGAATAAGCCATATTTTTTTCTAATTATCAAATTTGTCGAGAGCCATTGCGTAGAGAATTCCTAAGATTTTATCGAGGTCTTGTAAAACATCAAAACTGGTGGTGTCAATCGAAACATTTGTGTTTTCCATTTTCAAAAAACGCCAAATATCGCCGGTGGTGACGCATCCGTAAAGATTGGTGGTTGGGTTTCCCCGTTTTTCGTTAAATAATTGAGCGGCATACATTTCAGCGATACATTGAGTTGTGCCACCATCAAAATCTTGTTCTTTGGCTTCTACCGCAATAACTACAGGGGTTTTTAATCCTCTCCGAAAAGTTGAGCGCGAGACTAAGAAATCTGCCCAGCCGATTAGTCCAAGTTTTCTGTCAACATTAAATTCAATACCCGAAAATAAGCTGACTTGTCTTTCGGTTTGTTGGCAAAGTTCAATGAAAACAGGCGAAATAATCAATTCGGAACGCGCTTTTTCCGTTCCTTGTTCAAGCGCGAAACTGATATTTTGATCAAGTATGGCAAGCAAAAGTTCACCCGGCTTGCGTGGAGAAACGTCAGCAAACAGATTAATCTTGTAATCTTGTGTGATGCCAAATCTTTCTTCCAATTCAACCGCTGTAAATTTTGAATAAGCCATAAATAAAATTATAGGCTGAATTGTAAATTAAGCAAGGTTTGGATTTTTGGGGTAAATAGTAATAATTTCAATTTTGCCTTTTTTGTTGTTTGAAAAAGAGTTTTCGACTATATTTGAGGAAAAAACATTTTGGAGAAACTACGTTATTTAATCAACGGAGAGCAAATATCACAATGAATACCACAATGAAATTTTCGACACATATTTCGGAATTTGAGCCACCAATTCCAAATCCGTAACAATTTATTGAAAAGGCACATTCTTTGTATCGAAATATCGCTCAAGAAAGAAAAGGTAAAATAGTTTTTCTGGTTGGCGAATTAGGACGGGGAAAATCTGCCATAATGCGTGCCTTAAATGATTCATTTGTTAAAGTTAAGCCGTCTTGTGAAATAATCGCGGCAAGTTTTTCAAAAGGTAGTTATCAGCCGTTTATTCCTGAAATTGACTTTGATTATGCTCAAGCAATTGATGCAATCGGAAATATTGCATCCTCAATCGCAAAAGCTGTTGATCCTGTAACCGGAGTGGCAATGGATGTTGGCGGGCAATTATTACAAACGGCTGCATCTAATCTCGAACTTAAAAATGTTCATACTCCAATTCCAACAAATCAAGTTGAAACTCCGTTTTGGTTGAAAGAAAAGCTGAGAAGAGCAGAACTTGAAAAGCCGATTATTTGTTTGATTGATGATTATGATGAATCTCAGAAAGGTTACGGTTGGAATGAGTTTTTGCTTAATTTTTGGAGAAGAGATTGCAAGGAATTTGCCTGTTTTGATAATTGTTTCAATTACAGGAAAAGAAGAAATTAGCGAAGAAATTGAAAATGAAACTATTATTGAAAGTGCTTCGAGAAAACTTGTAGAAAAAAATCTAGCCGAATGGTGGTTTATCAATCCGATGACTCAACAAGATATTGCCGACTGGATTCCGCTTAAAACTTCGTCTGAAATTACTCTGCAATTATTTAATCTGACAAAAGGAAACCCGCGTTGGGTGCAAACACTTTGGAGAAGTTGGAGAGTTAATGAAAATGTAATATTTGACGAAGAACGCCAAATGTGGCGATGGACTAATGCGAAAAGTTTGATGCCTAAGCCAAATCTTCTCAAAGATACATTTGAGAGTCGGTTGAAAATCCTTTTGGACAAAGATGAGATTTCTAAAGTAAAAGACATTTTATATTTTGCTTCTTTAGAAGGTCGGAAATTTACTTCGGAAGTAATTTCTCGTGGATTAGAACTAGATAATGAGTATCTTGGTGATTTATTTGATGACAAATTAGTATTTAGCGAAGATAATCCAAACGGGGTTTTGCTTGACGAAAAAGGGTTATATTTGGAAACAGAACTTGGTAAAAGTGTTGGAGTTTATAGGTATAGTTTTTTAGATGATTGGGATTGGCAAGTAATGGATTATTTTGCCTTTGCCGGCGAAGGAGAACGACATAAATATAGCTTAAAAATGATAGATGCATTAGAAAATGTTTATGAGACAAACGAACATTATGTCGCAAAATCATTATCACAGCTTTGTAAATTTGTTGGAGATGATGAATCAGCCAAAAAGTATCAACACATTGCCGATTACACGATGCAAAAAGAGAAAATGAGAGAATTAGCTCTCTTATCACTCAAAGTTGATACAACAGACTGGGATAAATCTCATTGCGGACATTTTGGAAGATTTCTTTACATAACCGGAGCAGAAATTTACACGGCACATCCACATGAAAGTTTGTCAATACTTTTAAAAGCTAACGAAGTTGCAAAACAAGCAGATGATTTAGAAACTCAGGCAAATGCTTTATATCAGATAGCTTGGAGTTATAATGACTTTGGTAAATTTGAAATTGCTAAAGAAAACATTGTAGCATTGGCGGTTTTAGCAGCAAAACTACACTCTAAGCTAAGAATTGCCCAAGTTTACAGCACACTAGGAGCTGTCGCTAGAAATGAAGCGAGATTTGGAACGGCGGAACTTTCATTAAAGAAACACTTAGCGATTAATAAAAACGTCTTTGGAGAAAATCATCCTTCTACGGCAACAAGCTATAACAATTTAGCATTGCTTTATTATTCACAAGGCAGATACGAAGAAGCCGAACCTTTTTACTTGAAAGCCTTAGAGATTCGTGAAAGAGTGTTGGGAGAAAATCATCCTTCTACGGCAACAAGCTATAACAATTTAGGTGTTTTTCGTGCTAATCAAGAAAAATATGCGGAAGCAAAAGTTTGGTTAGAAAAAGCATTGGTTGTTTTTCAAAATGTTTTGGGAAATGAACATCCTGATACAATTAGAACAAAAGAAAGTTTGGAAATTGTTGAGGCAAGGCTTCGGTAAATGATAAAGCTAAAAAGGCAAAATTGGAGAAATTCAACTTTGCTTTTTTTTATTTACAAACCCAATTACATAGTCTATGATGTATGCAACTATGAAAAACATCATTCCAATTACCGATTTACAGCGTCAAGCAGGGCAAATTATCAGCGGTTTAACTGAAAATGATGAGCCGATTGTCATTACGCAACGAGGGCGTGCTTCGGCAGTCATTATTTCAGCGGAAAGATACGGCGAAATTGAAGCAGATTTGAAACGGCTTGATGAATTAGAACTTTTAGAAATGATCGAATTATCTCGTCAGCAAAAGGCGGAAGGTAAGATTCTTACTCACGAGGAAGTTAAAAAACGTCTCAAATTTCCCGCAAAATAATGAACTTTATTCAATGGACAAATTTGGCTTTCAACGAGTTAGAAGTTTTGCCCGAAAAAATTGCCTTTGAAATCATCAAGCAAGTAGATTTGTTGGCAGAATTTCCCGAACTTGGCGCATCGTTAGAAAGTCGTTTCCAAAGATTAGCCGGGTTGCGACAGATGATTATTAACCGTAATCATCGGGTAATTTATGAATTTGAGGCGAATGAACAAACGATTTACATTTTGGCAGTTCAAAATTGCCGTCAGAAACTTTTACCAATGCGGGATTTGAAGCGACGAAAACGCCGAACCGATTGAAAAAGGCAAAAAGGAATAGTTCCAATTTGCCTTTTTGCTTGCCTGAAATTATTACAAATTCTAACTTTCCGCCAGAACAATTACCTTGTCATCCGCCGTAAATGTTATATTTGTAGATTTTACCGGGTTGATTTGGACTCCGTACCCTTTTTCCGCATTACTAGC
>JANOEF010000452.1:0-3572 GCA_031413075.1 Acidobacteriota bacterium
TAAAGTAGGTAAAGCTCAAACGGTGCGGCTCATTTAACTGATGATCAATCTTGATCAAATATTCATCAGTATTAATCGGAAGGGGAACATTGCCCTGATAACCCGGCGAACCGTTGATATTAGTGACGTTGGAAAGGGGAATGCTCTGGAGAATCTTGAGAGCTGCCGGATCAATTCGGTTGGCAGGGATTATGTTGTTGGTAAAAAATGAGCCGGTGGCAACACTGGTCCCGGTCGAGGGATCTTTGGGCTTGGTTCCGGACAAACTAAAATCTCCGTTTCGCTCAAGTGCCGTCGGTAAAGTCGCTCCGGACAGGAATTTGCTCTGCTGCTGACGTAACCCGGAATAAGATCCGAAGAAAAATGTCCGATCCTTGATAATCGGTCCGCCAATTGAGCCGCCGAATTGATTACGTCGGTAGGGTGCTCGCTCAAGGCGTGAACCATAGTCATTTGCATTGAAGGCATCGTTTCGCACAAATTCATAAAGCGAACCATTTATCTTATTGGTGCCCGACTTAGTGATAATGTTGATAATGCCGCTGGCGAATCGCCCATACTCGGCACCATAAGAATTCGTCGTAACCTTAAATTCTCGAACAGCTTCGGGATTTGGCGCGACGTTCCCGGTATTTCGGAGAAAGGTCATATTTGTTCCGCCGTCAAGAAAGTAGTTGACCGATCCGGTTCCGCCATCGGTTCCGCCGTTGATCAGAGTCCGCTGCTCCGGAAAACCTAAAGTATTGTTGTTAGTCGCGGCCGAGGCTGTGGCCACCCCGGTATTGTTCGATTGGACGCCCGGCGTTAAATCCAGCAACGCAAAAACATTTCGCTCAACCAGGGGAAGATTTTCGATTTCCTTCGTCTCGACAGTTCGTCCTAATTCGGCGGTGTTGGTATTGATCTGCGGAGTTTCATCAGTAATGGTGACCTCTTCGGAAACCGTTCCGACCTCTAATGCGATATCAATTCGAATGGTGTCGCCGATTTGTAAGACAATCCCTGGCCGGGTCGCCTTTTTGAAACCAGTCGAAGGCGTAACTTCAATAACGTAGTTCCCAACCGGGAGAAAGTCGATTCGGTAGCCGCCGTCCTCGTCCGAGACAACCGTCCGGGTCAGTCCGGTATCAACATTGCGGGCCGTGACACTCGCAGCAGTCACCTGAGCCCCGCCCGGATCAGTGATATTGCCGATTATGGTGGCGGTAGTGTTCTGCGCGACGGCTGACAGCGAAATAGCAAGCAATACTGCAAACACCGCAAATACTGCCCGCCCACGGTTTTGGTAAAATGCTTTGGTTAGTTTCAAAGCTCCGTTAAACTGTTTCATTCGTTATACTTCTCCTTTTAAGATCAAATCTTGAATAATTTTTCTAATTTCTAAGCTACCTTTGGCGCAGCAAAAGCCGGAGATGTTACCAGTGCCACCGCCCCACGCAAACGTGGATACTCAATCGCCGGAACAATCCGAATCGGTGTTACTCCTAGTTCTCTGGTCAAAGTCCTCTCTTTGATCGCATCCCGCACCTGCGGTTCGATCAAGTCCCAGGCTTCGGTGATCTCTCCGCCCAGATAAATCTGTGACGGATCGATCGCATTGATGATCGAAGCCAATCCAAGCCCCAAATAGCGGGCCGTTAAATGCAGAGCCGCCAGTGCTTTGCCATCACCCGTCCGGGCGCGTTTAATTAAATCCTCAATCGTAAAATCAGCAGTTTCCAGTGAAAGCGGCTGACGTGGTGATATTTTTTTTCCGAAATAACGCGAAATCGTGGCCAAATTTGAAATGTAAGCTTCCCAGCAGCCATTCGCACCGCACAAACACGGCAAACCATCAATGCTCAGCGGGAGATGTCCGAACTCTCCGGCCGTGTTATGTTTTCCGCGCATCAGTTCACCATTTATGATGACCCCGACCCCGACCCCGTCCGAGATACTGACAAAAACTAGGTCGTGATCCGTGTGCAAATCACTGCGCGTCGCCCAAATCTGCGAAAGCGCACAGGCCTTTCCCGAATTTTCAATGTATATCGGAATATCCTCGAATTCTCGGCGTAAGAGCACCAGCAGATCAACATCTACCCAGCCCAAGGCCGGTGCCCGCAAAACCCGACCGGTTTTGATATCCGTCATCCCCGGAACCACAATTCCGATGCCTTCACAACTCGATTCTTTAATACTCGACGGAACCGCTTTTCTGATATTCGCACTTAATGTATTGATAAACTTTTGCGGATCAATCTCGGTCGCAAATGAAACAATGTCCGAAATCTGCTTACCGATTGAATCCGTGACCATCAAAAATGTTCGGCTGGCCCGAACATCAACCGCCACCGCATAACTTTTGTTTGAATTGACATAAAGAAAAGTCGGCTTTCTTCCCCGCACTTTTTCATTACCCTGAGCTCCTTCGCGCACCAACTTCTCTTCTAATAATTCGTTGATGATAAAAGTCACGTTAGCCCGGTTGGTATCCATCAGCCTCGCTAAATCCGCCCGCGAAACTGGCTGGTGCGTCCGAATCAGCGTCAAGACAATTTGCCGGTTTATCTCGCGCGATGTCCCACGTTTGGCCAGTGTGAAATTTTGCGGATTTATTCTTCTCATTTATTTGTTAAAAAATTAAACTAATTAAGCTTATCTCTCCGAATAATACCGATTAATAAAGCAATAAACTGCACTAATGAATAAAAACTTGATAACTAAATGGCGGCGCCTGGTTATTTGTTAAAACTTTTAACATAATACACCCAAAAATTCAAAGGTCAAGCGTAAAATTAATAAGGGTCATTAATTATTTCATTGGGTCGGATAACTTAGAGCAGGTTCGATTTTAAGGTATGGTTTTTTCTAGCACCGATGGACACCGATAAAATGCGGATAAAAACAGATAAGTCATCTATTTTAATCATTTAAAATCTGTGTCCGGCTGTCATTAGAAAAATAATAATAAGATATAATACGTATTATTTGGAGCGGTTACAACACAAGTGATATGAAGTAATTTGTTTTTAGACAATTTCTTTCTTTATGCCCCTCAAACATTCGCCCAGCGTTTAGCTTCGTGCTTGAGAATCATTCCCTCTAAAAGCGCCGTTCCGATGCGTTTTTCATCTTCAGGAAAACGCGAAACAGCTTCAAACTGCAACTTCAAATCATCGGAGGGCTGGCGTTTAGCTTCATCGAACATCAATTCATCAGCCGAAACTTTCAACTCAATCGCCAAGTTCCGAATGACATCAAAAGTCGGTTGCGATGATAACTTAAAGATTGAGAACAACTCTCTTTTCCTGTAAAATCAAGCTGTTATGCAAGAAAAATACGTCAATCCTTTCACCGACTTTGGATTTAAGAAAATCTTTGGCGAAGAACCAAACAAAGATTTATTGCTAGATTTTCTCAATGAATTACTACAAGGTGAGCAAGGTCTCATCACCGACCTCACCTTTATGAAAAGTGAGCATTTAGGCAATGTTGCACTTGATAGAAAAGCAATTTTTGACCTTTATTGCGAAAATGAACGAGGCGAAAAGTTTATTGTCGAAATTCAAAAGACGAAACAGAAATATTTT
>JANOEF010000453.1:0-1752 GCA_031413075.1 Acidobacteriota bacterium
AATCACTGCTTGACCGAATCTCCGGTAATGACTCGCGCCGAGTGGTACGGGCGGTGGATGGCGTTTCGCTGGATATCAAAAAAGGCGAAACGCTCGGGTTAGTCGGCGAATCGGGATGCGGCAAATCAACCCTTGGCAAAGCGATTTTACGCCTCACGGAACCGACGGGCGGAAAGGTCATGTATCACGGCAAAGATTTGGCGCATCTTTCTCAAAATGAAATGCGTGAACAGCGTAAGAATTTGCAGATGATTTTTCAGGATCCGTACGCCAGTTTGAATCCGCGGATGACGGTCGGGCAAATCATCGCCGAACCCATTCGAACCTTCAATTTAGGTAATGGAAATGTTGAAAAGAAAGTGCAGGATCTAATGGAAACAGTTGGCTTGAGCCGTAGATTTACCAAACGCTATCCGCACGAGTTTTCCGGTGGGCAGCGTCAGCGCATCGGGATTGCGCGGGCACTTGCCTTGAATCCCGAGTTTATCGTGGCGGATGAACCGATTTCTGCTTTAGATGTTTCGATTCAATCTCAGATTATGAATTTGCTGGATCGTCTGCAAAAAGATAATAATCTTACTTATCTGTTTATTTCGCACGATTTACGGGCGATTCGACACGTTTCGGACCGGGTGGCAGTGATGTATCTCGGCAAAATTGTTGAGCTCGGCGATGCCAAAGAGATTTACAAGTCGCCGCTTCATCCGTATTCAAAGGCCCTGATTTCAGCCGTCCCGGTACCGGATCCGGAAATTGAATCAACTCGCGAAAGAGTAATTCTGAAGGGGGATGTTCCGTCACCGATAAACCCGCCCATCGGTTGCCGTTTTCATACCCGTTGTCCGTATATGGAACCGCAATGCAAACTGGAAATTCCGCAACTGGTCGAGATAAAAACGAACCATTTTGTGGCTTGTACCCGAATTTCACCGGAACAGCCGCACATTGAAAACGCAAAATAGGCAAATCATCCGGGATGTGTGAAAAAAAGGACGAAAATAATCAAGTCGAAACCGAACCGGTTTGGCAGGACGACATCGAAAAGCGCGAATATTATTACGATGACGCCGCCGGCTACGAGGTTTATACAGAAGAATCGGATGAGGAAGATGATTGATGCAGAAGATTTTCACCACCGGTTACACCGGCCAGGACATTAATGATCTGAAACCGATGTTAGAGTCTTTGGACGCAATTTTAGTTGACATCCGATTTGTGCCCGAGAGTCAGATCCTGCACTGGCGGCAGATGTATCTCAAAATTCTCTTAGGCAAAAAATACCGGCATATTCCAAATCTCGGCAATCGCACTTATAAAGAAGGAAAAATTACCATCCAAAATCTGAGACTTGGCGTCGAAACGGTTTTGAATCTGGAAATTAACGCGGTTCTGATGTGCGTCTGCGAAAAATCGGAAAACTGCCACCGCCGCCTGGTGATTGAAGAATTTCGCGGGCGAAATGTAGAAACGGTCGAGATCGAGACCTGGAAAACACGCGATGCCGCAGTTCAATCCAGCCTTTTTTTTAAGTGATTTGAGGGCAAGAATTTTTGTTTGCGGAAAATGTCGCGGAAATCAAATCCAAAGCTGCCAAAACTTCTTGATTTTTTCAATTAAATTCTGATTTTTCCGCGTCTTTCTGGTCTTAGTAACAAAAATTTAATAACCTTACCCATTTAGAATTCGCTTTGCAGAAGCCCGTACCAAGTAAGGTCGTAAAACATCGCGCCCAATGATATGAAGGGGCATAGG
>JANOEF010000454.1:0-12341 GCA_031413075.1 Acidobacteriota bacterium
AGAAGGGGTGAGGTCGTCCATCACGCCCTTAAATGAGTTACAAAAACGCATCCTTGAATTGCTCAAACTCTCCCCATATCTTTATCAAGGACTTGCTACTGATTATTCAGAACTCAATTTATTTTGAGCGAAACAGGAGTCATAAAGAAACTTTAACCCTTTGAAAAAATTAATATGATTCCTGAAATTCCCGTCTCGTGGCAAAAACATCTTGTTGGCGAAAGAGAAAAACCATATTTTGTGAAATTAGAAGACTTTGTGGCCGATGAGCAAGCAAAACAGACGATCTATCCGCCGCCGGAAAAAATATTTACGGCTTTAGATTTAACGTCTTACGAAGAGACAAAAGTTTTATTGCTCGGTCAAGACCCTTATATAAATAAAGGTCAGGCGCATGGTTTATGTTTTTCGGTCGAAGATAAATCGGCCCGCATCCCGCCGTCGCTCAGAAATATTTATCAGGAATTGAAAGATGATCTCGGCCTCACACCGCCCAAACACGCCAATTTAACCGCCTGGGCAGAGCAGGGAATTTTGATGCTCAATGTCGTTTTGACAGTGCGCGAAGGTCAGTCGAACTCGCATAAAAATAAAGGCTGGGAAAATTTTACCGATGAAATTATTCGCCTCGTCAGTCAGAAAAACGAGTCGGTGGTCTTTGTTTTATGGGGAAATCACGCGCAAAAGAAGATACCTCTGATTAATCAGGAAAAACACAAAATTGTTCAGGGTGCACATCCTTCGCCGCTCGCAACCGGTTTTTTGGGAAGCCGCCCTTTCTCAAAAATCAATCAAATTCTGCGTGACTCAAATCAGGACGAGATAGACTGGCGGATACCGGATTAAGTAATCAGGCAAATAAAATTATATTTTTGAAACCGCCCCGCTTCGCGGTCTCTCTTTGGTGAATTTTGTTTAAAAATTATGTCTGTTCTGAATCCAATTTTACGCATTACTGGTTGAGCGGCGTATCAGCCAGCATTATTAAATAAGGATGGTTTTATTTTATGCAAAGATTATTTATCGAAAAGACGGGCGATGCTCTTTCGAGCGAGGCTGAAGCACCGGGTTATGGACTATTCTCCGGTCTGGGCGGAATATTAGCTAATAAAATTATAAAAAAACAATCGGGTGGATTATGGGTGAGAGGGACTTTTAAGGCGGATGGAGAGTGGTTCAGTTTCGATCCGGGGATAGCGAGCATTTTGTATTACGATAATACCGAAAAGGTTCAGTTTCATATTTCCGAGGTTCGTCAGATACGTCTTGACTCAGGGATTATCAAGGACATCGTGGTTATCGAACATACTCGCGGCGAGTTCAAATTTAGCTGTTTTGGAGCCTCAGAATTAGCCACCACGCTTCAGTCCTATCTCCGATATGTTCAATCTTTTAACAATCTGTATCCGACGCGGTGAGCCGTAATAATATATTCGGGTTGAGCCGGATTTGGTTCGATTTTTTGACGCAAACGGGTGATATGCGCGTCAATCGTGCGGGTGTAGAGCGAAGCGTGTTCACCCCAAATATGATGAAGGAGTTGTTCGCGGGTAACGGTTTCGCCAATGTGTGCAATCAGCAATTGCAATATCTCAAATTCGCGTGGGCTCAAATCAATCGGCTCACCGTTTCGTGAGGCTTTCAAACGCCGTAAGTCAAGCTGAACCTGACCGATACTGACGATTTGTTTTTCGTTATTTTGACGATTTGTGCGGCGTAAAACGGCTTCGATGCGGGCCAGCAGTTCGCCGACATCGAAAGGTTTCGGAATATAATCATCGGCCCCGAGTTTCAACCCAAAAGCTGCATCGGAAGATTCGTTGCGAGCCGTCAGCATTATTATCGGAGTTTCGATCTCACTCGCCCGCAGGCGTTGGCAAACCTCTAACCCGCTCATTTTCGGCAACATCAAATCAAGCAGAATGAGGTCGAAACATACATCGTTGGCAGATGCCAGCTGAAAGCCCGCGCTACCGTCTGAGGCAACCCGGACGCTGTGCCCTTCTGATTCGAGACTGTCGCGCAAGGCAATCGCCACGCTAGGCTCGTCTTCGATAACCAAAATATGCGCCATCTTTGTTTAACTCTGATTCTTCTTTGGTATTTTCAGCTAAAATCGGTAATTGGAGTCGGAAAGCTGAACCTCTGCCGAGTTCGCTTTCGACTAAAACATCCCCGCCGTGTCCCCGCGCAACTTCGCGGACAATTGCTAAGCCCAAACCAGTTCCGCCTTTAGCCTGAATTTCATCGTTTATCGAGCGATGAAACGGAAGAAAAATATCCCGCTGTTCTTCTTTGGAAATGCCCATACCAAAATCTTTAACTTCAATAGTGGCCTCATTTGCTTCGCATTTTAGTTCAACCTCGATGCGTGAATTATGGTTGCTTCCCGAATATTTTACGGCATTGGAAAGAAGATTGATAATGGCTTGGCGAATCGCACCCTCATCAAATTTCGTATTTATCGGATGAATCGGAAGTTTAACTTCAATTTCGAATTCTGAAGTTTCGGGCAAATGTCGGTAAACATCAACCGTATCGGCAACAACTTCGCGTAAATCTCCGGCTTCGATTCGATATTTACGAACTCCACGTTCAAGGCGCGACATTTCTAAAATATTGTTAATCAGTGCGGTCAGCCGGTCGCTTTCTTTTTTGATGATGCCGCCATATTCCTGAATTCGTTCCGGTTTGTTGGCGCGCCCCGAGTGGAGCAAATCGCCAAAGGCTCGAATAGCGGTCAAAGGCGTTTTTAGTTCGTGCGAAATATTGGCCAAAAAGTCTGATTTTAACCGGGCCACCTGCATTTCGCGTCTGGTCGCCCGCCAGGTTAGCAAAAGTCCGAAAATAGCCGCCATAACCGCCACTAAACCGAGAAAAACACTTGATTGGATATATTCGTTGGCATAAGTTTTGGCTTCGATTTCGGGCGCGGAAACTCCAAAGGTCAAATTTGGAAACAGTTTGTCAGAATCATTGAAACGACGTGAGAGGGTCGGCAAAATTTCGGTATTGGTCGAAACCAAATTTAGATTTTCCACGCCTTGCTGCAAACTAATGGTGTAGTCCAATCGGCCGATCAATCCGTTGACCTCTTTATCTCGCTCCTGATGTTTGGCCACCAGTTTTTGTAAATAATTCCGTGCCGGAAATCGGTCGGGATTTGCGCTAAAGACAAGCAAACCGATATTTTCCAGAGGCTCATTGCGTTTCAAACGGTCAAGTTCAAAGACCGTATGGAAAAAAAATTGTCGCGGGTTACTCTCAGCCGGAGTTGGATCAAAAGCTGTGTAAAGTGTGGTTTGCGATTCCTTTTGAACTGACTGCCAGGCGCGGCGCAAAGATTGGGAAATCTCCGGCTCATCAACCAATTTCCCGACCGGCGTTCCTTCGAATTTTTGAACTTTTGTATCATTCGGATCAGGACGAATAAACTTTAAGGCTCGCCAGGTTTCGGCTTCCTCTCCGCGTTCAAAAAAGACAATATAAAAATCTTCGATCTCAGGATAACGCCGGGCCAGTTTGGTCAAGGATCGCTCGATGCTCGGAATATTTCGCTCTCTGACCCGCTGTTGGCGAACTCCATGAACAATGTGATTGGCGTGGTCGAGAATTCCGCGTTTGGCTTCTTCAGAAATTTCAAAAAGATGCAGCTCAAGATTGGCTTTCATCGTTTTTTGAGCGTGTTCCTCCGTTCGTTTGACCGAACGATATTGCATAAACAACAGCACGAAAATCGCGATGATGATTGCCGTCGAAGCAATTAATAGATATCGATATTTTTTGATGTCATACCAACTATTTTTCACAGTATTCGTTATCATAGACGAGAAATCGTCCAAATTGACAAGTTTTTTTTACCCAAAATTGATTTGTTACAATTTGTTACATCTTTTTTACAAACAAGTATAGCCCGAAATTATCAAAAAATTGTATGATTTTGACTAGAAATAAAAAAAATAGGTAGGGCATCACTGATGAGATTCAAAATTTTGGTAGTCGTTTTGTTTTTAGTTTCACTAAACGGAGCAATAAATGCACAAACATTGCGCGGACGAATTGAAGGTGCGGTCAAAGATCCGCAGGGACAAGTCGTACCAAATGTTGCAATTACGGCAACCAATAGCGGAACGGGCGAAAAACTTAACACAACTTCAAACAGTGAAGGGGTATTTTCAATCAACGAAGTAAAACCCGGAAATTACACAGTAAATGCTGAAATTCAGGGGTTTAAGAAAGTATTGATCGAAGGAATCGCGGTTCAGGTCGGAACGGTATCGAGTGTGACGGTTCAGTTGGAACTCGGAACGGTCAACGAGCAGGTAAATGTTTCTGCCGATGATGCCCAGATGACGATTAATTCTTCGTCAGCCGAAGTCGGTGAAGTCGTGGACCGACAAAAGATTCTGGAACTCCCGCTCGATGGACGAAACCCTTTTGAATTGACTGCTTTGCAGGCGGGCGTCCAAACCAAGTCGAGTTCTGACGGCGAGGTGTCAAAGTTCTCAATTAACGGGAACCGCACGGTTGCCAACAATCTCACGGTTGACGGTGTCAATGCCTCGGACAATTTCCTGAAAACTCCGGCCAATGTTACGCTCGGCGTGATTCCGGTCAGCGTTGAAAGCATTGGCGAGTTTCGGGTCACGACATCTTTGCCGGCTGCAGAATTTGGTCGTGGTTCGGCACAGATCAATGCAGTAACTGCCTCGGGAACCAACAGTTTTCGGGGATCAATCTTCGAATTTCATCGGAATACGGCATTCAACGCCAATAATTTCTTTAATAATTCGACCATTCTGGAAAATGGACAAGGCGTTCCGCGCGAGCCTTTGATTCGAAATCAGTTTGGCGGCAGACTCGGCGGTCCGATCTTAAAAGACCGGGCATTTTTCTTTTTTTCATACGAAGGAAAACGCGAATCCCGCGGACTCTCGCGCAATCGTCTGGTCTATACCAGCCAGGCCCGACAGGGTATATTCCGATATATCAAGGGACTTCCGACAACACCGGCCAACGCGGCCGCGGCAACAATCACAGCCGCCGCCGGACTTGGCACCACCAGTACTCAAAACGGAACCTGTTCGGCAACTGTCCTTAACGTTCGTCCAACCGGTACGCTCTGTACGCAAAATCTTCTGGCCATCAATGCAAATCGAACCACGCTTGATCCGACCATGACTGCCTATCTTGGACTCACTCAACTGCCAAATAATTTTCAAATCGGAGATGGACTGAACACCGGCGGATATCGGTTTAATGCCAAGGTCATTTCACCAACCGATCAGTTTTCAACTCGTTTTGACCTTCGGATAAATGACCAGCATTCTTTTGAAGCCACCTACAATTATGGCGATATTAATTTCGACGGGGATTATATCAATGAAGGTGAAGAAGCTTTTCCGGGCGCACCATATCGGACCAGAAATACCATCGGACGCGGAATGTCAGGAACTTTTCGCTCAATCATCAGTCCGTCAATAATCAACGAAGCCCGTTTTGGCGCGCAGATCTCGACGCTCACCTTTGGAAACACGGCCGATATTTCCAGAGGCTACAAGATAAATATCCCAACCGTTTTCAATCCGGAAGATGATTTTATCGGCTCAAACCGCAATCTTCGCGTTTTGCAGGCGACCGACAATCTGACACTGCTTTACGGAAATCATACTTTTAAGACCGGGATTGAAGTTCGTTCGCTCTGGGTGCGGCGCTATTCCTTTGACGGAACGCTGCCGACGATCGATTTTGGAACCACAAATGATCCGCTTTTTAGTCAGACACAGCAATTTGGCGGACTTAGCCCGACTTCGCTGACGCCGGTCATCAATCTCGTAAATACAATTACCGGTGCCATCGCCAGTTCTACTCAGGTCTTTAATGTGGTTGATCCGAGTGCCGCAGTAGCCGTTCGCGGCGCACCCGAGGTCAGAGAATACTCGAATCTGGAAGCGAATCTTTATTTTCAGGATTCGTGGCGGATGCGACCCAATTTAACCGTTAATCTTGGCTTGCGGTATGAATACAACACTGCGCCAAAAGAAGCAAACAATCTCGGACTGTTGCCCGTTGGAGGTTCGGCAGGCCTTTACGGAATCTCCGGTAACGGCAATCTGTTTATGCCGGGAACATTGACCGGAACGGCGCCGGTGCTTGACTATGCTCCCAACGGAGTTTTATTCAACTCGGACAAAAACAATTTTGCGCCCGCGCTCGGCGTTGCCTGGGACCCATTCAAAACTGGCAAAATGTCAATCCGAGGCGGATATCGAATCAGCTATTTTCAAGGTTCATTCAATACGATTGACGGGACACTCGATGATAATGAGGGTTTGATTTTAACCACTACCCGAACCGTCAACGGTTTTCTCAGAAATGGATTCGGGCAAACCCCGCTACCGGTTGTTTCGATCCCGGCGGCACAGAGTATTCAGACCAATTCAACGGTGGATATCCGCGCCTTCGATGAAAATCTCAGAAGTCCGTATATGCATGATTTCAGCTTTGGAGTTCAGTATGAAATTTTCAAAGGAACATCGCTTGAGGTTCGATACGTCGGCAATCGCGGAAAGAAACTTTACCGCGGTTATGACATTAATCAAGTGAATGTTTTTGCGAAAGATACGGTGACCGGGGCAACATTCCTTGATGCCTTTAAGATAGGACAGAATAATTTGGCGGCTTGCCGCGCAGTTCCGGTTACCTGCCCGACCGCAAGTTTTGCTTACAACGCGGCAATTCCGGGGAGCGTGCCGAATCCTTTAATGGATGCGCTATTTACCGGACAAACTGCCAGTTATACGAATACCAGCTTTATTCCGCGATTGGACGAGGGCCGGGCCGGTGATTTTATTGACTTTCTTTTGCGGCTTCGGATTTTGAACAATGTTCGCGGCGGCTCTTTCCTGAATGCGGTGGCAGCCGGAAGATTGCCATTAAATTTCCTGCGGGCAAATCCGGCGGTTCGGGGGGCACAGTTTTTTACCAACGGCTCAACTTCCGCCTATGATTCGATGCAGATCGAATTGACCCGGCGTCTTTCCGGCGGCTTGAGATTTCAGGCAAGCTATGTTTTTGCCAAAGGTCTCTCTGATTTTGTCGGCTCAACGGGTGATACAAATTCGTTTTTGAACCTTCTCGATACGCGTCGTGAATATGCCGTATTTACAAATACGCATCAGTTTTCGGCCAATGCGATTTACCAACTGCCCTTTGGCCGAGGTCGAAAATATTGGACAAAATCGAACGGCATTTTGCAGCACTTTATCAGCGGCTGGCAGCTTAGCGGAATTGGTAAATACACATCAGGCGATCCGCTGAGTCTTTTTTCAGGACTTCCGAACAGCACTTCAGGACGCGGAACAATCAATCGCGATGGACTATCGGCTTCAAATACCGTCAACGTTTTGGGCAATTTGAACAGAAGCCAATTGGCTGATCTCTTGGGAATCCAAACCAGAGCGAATGGCGTCTATTACATTGATCCGAATCTAGCGCCGGGCAGTACGAGTGACGCTTCAAAAGTGATCTTTTTGAATCCGGCCGCCGGAACGGTCGGTGCGCTTGGACTTTCGTCAATTACCGGTCCCAGATTTTTCAACTTTGATTTGAGTTTCTTGAAACGAACCCGAATCAAAGAAAATATGAATGTTGAGTTTCGCGCTGAGATTTTCAACGCCTTCAACAACGTAAATTTTGACAATCCCGAAACGGATATTAATGAAACCAATTTTGGAAGAATTACCAACATTGTCGGCAAACCGCGAGTAATGCAGTTTGCACTTCGTTTGAATTTCTAATTGAAACAACTTTCTTAGCCGCTGATTTTTGCTAAAAACGTGTATTATCTCTTGTCAATAGCGTTAATCAGTGGCATCTTTTTGTCAGAAATATGAAAAAAGTCATTCTTCTTGTCATTCTAATCGGACTTTCCCTGATTGCCGCATCTGCCCAGGTGACCCAAGATGCCGCAATTTTGGCCAATAATCCGCAAGTTAAGGCGGCACTCGAATATATCAAATCAATCGAACCGCAAACGATCGAGGAACAAATCAAACTTACCGAAATTCCGGCGCCCACTTTTAAGGAAGCAAAGCGGGCCGAATATTTCAAACAGCGATTTACCGAAATCGGTTTGAAAAATATCCGGATCGATAAAGTCGGAAATGTCATCGGCGAACGGCCGGGAACGATTGGTGCAAATGTTCCGACCCTTGTTTTAGCGGCTCATCTCGATACGGTTTTTGACAATGCGGAGGTCAAAGTTACCCGGAGCGGCAATATTATTAAAGGTTTGGGAATTTCGGATGATGGTCGCGGCTTGACCTTGCTTTTAGCCATTGCCAAAACTCTGGAAGCAAATAAAATCGCCACTCAGGGAAATATTATTTTTGTCGCCAATGTCGGCGAAGAAGGTTTAGGCGATTTATACGGAACACGACATCTCTTTAACGAGGAACTGAAAGGCAAAATTACACAATTTATTTCGATAGACGGGAGCGGCCTGACCGTCACCACCGCCGGGGTTGGCAGTTTTCGTTATCGGGTTACTTATACGGGCGCGGGCGGACATTCTTACGGCGCCTTTGGATTGCCGAATCCGATTCACGCCCTTGGACGATTGATCGAAAAAGTTTCGCGTTTTCAAACTCCCGTCAAACCAAAGACAACTTTTAACGTCGGCAAGATCGAAGGCGGAACGAGCGTTAATTCGATTGCCCGAACTGCTTCGATCGAAATGGATATGCGCTCCGAAAGCGCAGAAGAACTGGCCAAAATTGATGCCGAGTTCAAAAAAGCGGCACAAACTTCACTCGAAGAAGAAAATTCACGCTGGACCAGTCCGCGAAAATTGACGGTTGAAATAAAATTGATCGGCAGTCGCCCGACCGGA
This sequence comes from Acidobacteriota bacterium, assembly GCA_031413075.1. Lineage (GTDB taxonomy): Bacteria > Acidobacteriota > Blastocatellia > Pyrinomonadales > Pyrinomonadaceae > JAIBCC01. Next base: position 8,894 of record JANOEF010000454.1, read on the forward strand.
ACCCAATCACCCGATTTGCCGATCATCAAACTTGCCGCTTCGGCCGATAAGTTTTTTAATCTCAAATCAGAATTTACGGCCAGCAGCACTGATTCAAATGTTCCGATCAGTTTGGGAATTCCGGCAATTACCCTTGATGGCGGCGGAAAAGGAAGCGGTGAACATTCGCTTGACGAACAATTTGACTCAACCGATAGCGAGATCGGAAGTCAGCGCGCGTTGCTGATCGTTCTCGGCGTGGTCGGAATAAGCGGCGAAAATGCTCAATCTAGTTCGAAATTAACGTCTTTCGAATTCAAAAGCCCCGGCAATCCGGATGTTAAAGTTTTTTATTCGGCACCGCCCAAAATTTCGGCCCAAACCAAAGTTTTATTTGTGATGGCCGGACGACAGCGTGATGCGGATAAATATATTGAATCGTGGCTCGACTGGGGGGCAAAAAATAATTATCTGATCTTAGCTCCGCAATTTGATACAAAAAACTGGGTCGAACCGCTTGGATATAATGTTGGTAATATCGCGTCAGGCAAAGAGGCTGAGAACACGGTCAATCCAAAATCAAAATGGGCGTTTACCCTGATTGAACAAATGTTCGACCAGGTGAAAAAAGAATATAAACTCAAACTAAAGCAATACGACATTTTCGGACATTCGGCGGGCGGGCAGTTCGTCCATCGTCTAATGCTCTTTATGCCCGAAAATCGAGTCCGAATTGCCATTGCCGCCAATCCCGGATTCTACACCTTACCCGACTTAAACGAGATCTTTCCATATGGCTTGAAAAATTCGCCCGTCAAAATTACCCGAAATGATTTAATGAAATGGACGAATCGGGAACTGATTCTGATGCGCGGAACCGCCGATATTCAGCGCACCGAAAACTTGCGCCAATCGCCCGAAGCCGATGCTCAGGGACAGAACCGCTTTGAAAGAGCATTGTTTATGTTCAATAAGGTCAAAGCCTTGAACCCGAAAACAACTTGGAAAATATTTGAAGTTCCCGGCGTCGCTCACGACCAAAAAGGGATGGCACTGGCGGCGCAGAAAGTTCTACCGCGAAATTGAAATGACCTTAAAAAATCTATATAAACATAAGCAGACGCAAAAGTTATATGAGCAAAGATAAATATTCACGAAGATTGTTTCTCGGAGGCGGAGCGACGATAGCGAGCGTTTTGGGACTCGCCGCTGTTTTGCCTGGTATGGCAACAGAACCCCTGGTTGATTCACCCAGGGAACCAAATGACGAAGCCTACTGGAAAAATGTCGCAAAAAACTACCATGTAACCTCAAAAGTCACCAATCTCGAGAATGGGTATTGGGGTATTATGGCGCTTCCGGTTCTTAATGAATATAAACGGTTGACCGACTTCGTAAACCGGGAAAATACTTATTTTGCGCGCTTTGACGTATCAAAAACTTACGAGGAGCTTCGTCAAACGGTCGCCGGGTTTTTGAATGTGGAAACGGATGAAATCGCTCTTACCCGGGGTGCGACCGAAAGCTTGCAGGCTTTGATCGGCGGTTACAATAAACTCAAAGCCGGCGATACGGTTTTATATGCCGATCTTGACTATTCTGAAATGAAAAATGCGATGCGCTGGCTTGAGGACAGGCGCGGAGTTAAAGCCGTCAGGATCAATTTTCCCGAACCCAACGGCGAAACTTCATTAACCGAAATCGATATTCTTAACTTCTATCGGCGCGCGTTTGAGGATAATCCTAAAACCAAACTTCTGCTTTTAACCCATCTAAATAATTGGACGGGGCTTATCATTCCGGTCTCAAAGATCGCAAAAATGGCGAAGTCGATGGGCGCTGAAGTGATTTTAGACGCGGCGCACTCAGTTGGACAGGTCGATTTTAAGATCAAAGATTTGGATTGTGATTTTGTTGGAGTAAATCTACACAAATGGGTCGGGGCGCCGATCGGTTGTGGTGTGATCTACATCAAGAAAGAGAAGATTGGCAATATTGACACATATATGGGCGCATCTCCCGGCTCAAATAGTGTCACGGCGCGAATTGATACGGGGACATCAAATTTTGCAGCCCATCTGACGATTCCGGCCGCGATCCGTTTTCACAATTCAATCGGCACGGCACCCAAAGAAGCACGCTTAAGATATCTCAGAAATCTTTGGGTTGAAAAAGCGCGAAAGATAAAAAAGATCACCATCCTGACTCCTGATAATCCGAAAATGGTCGCCGGACTTACCTCTTTTCGAATCGATGGCGTCACCAGCACAGAGGCTAACAACGCCCTTATGAAACGCCTTGCAAACGAATTTGGTGTTTTGACCGTGCGCCGAACCGGCCCCACGGCGGGAGATTGTATTAGAGTTACTCCCGCGATATACAATACGCCCGGAGACATGTCGAAATTGGTCAAAGCATTGGAGTCAATAACTGCCTGATGATTCTAGGCTATTTCCAATAGCGTTTCCGATAGTTTTCTTTGATTCAAATATTAAATCCTCACCGCGATCAGTCACCGTTCCGCTACTGGTTTGATTCATCGAGCCAGAACAGGTTTGGGCTTTTCACTTTGCCATTTTTTGGGTAACATTCAAAGAATGATGAACCAACCAAAACTTTTACTTTCGCTTGTGCTTTTATTTGGATTAACTTCTTTTGCCTTTTCCCAACCGTCTAATCCCGAAATCTTTCTTTTTTCGATTGAGAAAAACGCGGATAAATTTACTTTTGCCGGCGGGAAAAATATTACCAATAATCCGGGTTACGATAATCAGCCCTCGTTTTCGCTCGATAATCGCTCGATTCTTTTCACCTCCACCCGAATCACCAAAGACACAAATATTTTCGAATATTTTCTCGCTGACGGCAAAACTGAACAGATCACCACCTCAGACGACAGCGAATACACGGCCAAAGAATTTGACGCCAACACCATACATTTTGTCCGTGAAGGCAAAGGGCAGGAAATGACGGTCTATAAATATGACCGCCAAACCAAAAAGGAATCACTCGCCTTTAAGAATAAAGAGACTATCGCTTATTACGCCTTCAATTCCAAGGGCGATGCACTGGTCTGGGTTCGCTACGCCTATTTTATTCATTGGGTTAATCCCGAAAAAAACATCAATAAATTTGTCACCGATTACGCCCAGCCGTCCACTCCGCAACTAATTCCCGGCACCGACAACTTTAGTTTTATGAAACGACTGCCCAGTGATGAACTGTGGATTTATGAGTTTAATCCGGGCAATCAGGCGGTGCGTCCGATCGTTCAGCCGAAAGACGCAAAAATAACCTATTGCTGGATGCCCGATGGCTCTCTTTTGACCGGAAGCGGCACGAAACTCTTTCGCTTTGATGAAAAAACCGATAAAACCTGGGTCCAAATTGGCGATTTAAGCTCGTTCGGAATCAAAGACATCGGGCGGCTGGCGATTAGTTCCGACGGAAAGAATTTGGCCGTGGTCAG
>JANOEF010000455.1:0-4513 GCA_031413075.1 Acidobacteriota bacterium
CAGGATTTTCATATTTTCTCCTATGCTTTAATGGATGTTTTGACTTGCGTAAAATCTATCGCCTCATCCATTTCAGCGATAGCCGCCGAACGATTGAGATGACAGGTCGCGTTTTTTGCGATCCTGTCCATTGAATGGTTCGGTTTGCAGTTCGATGCTGCGAGCGAAAAACGGGAACGTCAACCGCCAATGACGGTTACGCTCGCACGCGATCCGCTTCAACACTCGTTAAGCGCGTCGCGTGCGAGCGTAACATATATGTCAAGATGTTGCGACCCGTTGGACGCTCAAAAGCCGCATCGGACTGTCAACCCGAACTATTGATTAACTCCAACGCCGTTGATAATCCTTTGAATTTTACGTGTTATCAATGGTATTGGCTGTATTTTTGCTTGATAATTCGTTTATTATCCAGACTTTTCAGATTTCTGTACCGTTGATAACACGCAAAATCTGAGTATTATCAACGGCCTTAAGCAAAACTTTGGCGATAATTTACCAAGTCCGTTGATTGTAAAGAAAAGTAGTTGTATTATCAAGCAGAAATTTTTTGACTCACCCAAAATTATGCAAAAGCCGAAATTGCTTGGCCAAGATGCGAAACTTGATGCGTCTGCGCCATTTGAGCCATAAAACCGAACGAGCATATATTTCTTATATTCGGGAGTACATTTTGTTTCACGATAAAAAACATCCGAAAGAAATGGGAGTAAATGAGATTCGGGAATATTTAACCCATCTGGCAGTTAAGAAAAATGTTGCGGCTTCAACTCAGAATGTTGCTTTCAATGCGATTTTGTTTCTTTACAAGCAGGTCCTGGAAATAAAGTTACCGCTTATTGACGGGGTTTTACGCGCTAAAAAACCGCAACGGCTGCCAACCGTTTTTACGCCAAATGAAGCTAAATCAATTATTGCCGAACTCGAAGGTACAACGCATCTGATTGTCAGTTTGCTTTATGGAAGTAGAATGCGTCTGACGGAAGTTTTACACCTGCGGGTAAAAGACATAGATTTTGAGATGATGAATATCACGGTGCACGACGGGAAGGGGGAGAAAGACCGGATAACAATGTTGCCAATTTCATTAGTCGAGAATTTAAAATCTCATTTGGAATGGGTCAAACTATTGCACCAAGCAGACCTGGCAAGAGGTTTTGGTGAAGTTTTACTAACGTATGCACTTGCTCGAAAATATCCAAACGCTGATAAGAAGTTTGCGTGGCGATACGTTTTTCCATCTACTAAAATTTCGCCAACCCGCGAAGACGGCAAACTGCGGCGGCATCATACGGCGGAAAGCACAATTCAGGAGGCAGTTAAAAAATCAATTCGGAAAGTCGGCATTGATAAGCACGCAAGTTGTCATACATTTCGCCACAGTTTTGCGACGCATCTGCTCGAAAATCATTACGACATCCACACCGTCCAGGAATTACTTGGACATAAAGACATCCGAACAACCCAAATTTACACGCACGTTTTGCAGAACAAATCGTTTGTGAAAAGTCCGCTTGACGTTTAAGATTTAAGATTATGACTCAAACAGACAAACTCATCGGCACAGTCAAAGGCCCCGGCGAACTTCCGCACGAGTATCTTTTTATTACCAAAGACAACCGCCAAACCCGGATCGGCGAATTCGTTTATTACACTGCTCGCGAAGATGATGAATCGCGCCAAATTATCGGTACCATTAAGGGACGTAAACTGGTGCGCAATCTCCCTGATACATTTTTGGCTGATCCAACCACCCCGCCGAGCGTGGTTTCTGCGTTGATTGGCTTAGACGGCGAAATCGGCGAGCTTTACGAAATTACGGTCGAAACCATCGGCTATTTTGACTCTGCGCTCAAGGATTTTGTTAATCCGCGGATTCCGCCCAATGCGGGCGACCAATTGTTTTTGGCTTCGTCGGAAACTCTGGAAAAAATGCTCAGTCCGAAACGGAGCGAAGAAATCGGTTCAGCGTTTATCGGCTCTCTTTTGACCCGCAAAAAAGGCGAAGTTCCGGTGGTGCTCTCGGTCAAAGATGTGGTTTCGACTCATCTGGCAATTTTGGCCTCGACCGGTTCGGGAAAATCTTACACGGCGGGCGTTTTGGTCGAAGAATTAATGCGCCCCTTTAATCGGGCGGCCGTTTTGATCGTGGATCCGCACGGCGAATATCACACCATGCAATCCATTCAGGGGAACGAAATTTTCAAAGGTGCGGACGGCTATCAACCCGAAGTCAAAATTTTCACCCCGGATAAAATTAAGGTTCGATTTTCGACCTTGACCGAAGCCGACATCAAATATTTATTGCCCGAAGGCACTTCGGACAAAATGCTCCATTTTCTCTCGCAAGCCTTTCGGACATTGACCGATTCGCCAATGGCAGACCGCAAATTGTGGGGCTATCACGATTTACGCGAAGCGGTTGTCCAACAAAAATACGGCGCCGAAGGTAAATCGGGCGACGGCGGAAATGTCAGTTCGATCGAAGGTCTGCTGTGGCGGTTGGATTCACGTTTTGACAAGCGGGACGGCATTTTTTCCGATTCCGATCATATTGATTTGAAAGAACTTTACGCCCCGGGACGGTGCACGATCTTTCAGCTGTCGGACATCGAACAGCACGAACAACAAGTCATTGTCGGTTCACTCCTGCGCCGGGTCAACAAAGCCCGAATGTTCACCGTCAAAGGCGAAGCGCAACCGAATACCGAAAACTATTTGCCGTATCCGGTCTTTAATCTGTTGGAAGAAGCGCACCGTTTTGCCCCGGCCGGCGCGAGCGTCGTTTCGACCAATATTTTGAAACAGATTTTAAGTGAAGGACGCAAATTCGGAGTCGGAATCGGTCTGATCACCCAGCGTCCGGGCAAGCTCGACCAGGACGTTCTCTCGCAATGTATGACCCAAATTATTATGCGAATCGTCAACCCGATTGACCAGGACACCGTCGCCAAATCGGTCGAAGGCGCCGGACGCGCGATGCTCGCCGAACTCCCCGCGCTAACCAAAGGACAAGCCGTCATTTCAGGTGTCGGCATCAACACTCCCGTCATGTGCCGCATCCGTCCGCGTCTGACCGCACACGGCGGCGAAACCTTTGACGCACCCGACGAATGGATGAAATGGCATTCGGGCGGCGAAAAGGAAAAACGGGAACAGGATGAGGCTTTATATTCAAAGACTGAGAAGCCGAGCGAGAAGATTGGCGGGTTCAGGATTTGAGGTGAAGTATGAAGAGAATGTATTCCCTAATTTGTTTGTTAACAATCTTTACTCAATTTATTTTCCCCCAATCAAGAAAAATTGATGAGTTTGGAAGTTATAACTCTGAGGAGCTACAAGTAAGAGTAGAAATGTTTATAGAACAAATTTTTACTGAACCTCAATCTTTCGGACAAATCTTAATTTTTCGCCGAGAAAAAGATACATTCGGTTTTCCCTATAAAATCGGTGCGGCTATTACTTCATTTTTAACTTTTAGGTCTTCAATTGAAAAAAGCCGAATAATCATAACTCCCTGCAATGCTGAAAAAGATAGACGGATTGAACTTTGGATGGTGCCGAAATTTGAAGAATTAAGAACGTGTGAGAATGAGTCTCTTAATCTGACTAAAACGATTCTTTTTGATTCAATTTATTACGATCCTGAATGGGGCGGTTGTTGTTCAATTGATCAGTTTGATGAAGAAGAATACGATGCTTCCTTAAAAGCATTTGCTACTATTTTGAAGAAAAATCATAACTCTAAGGCTTATGTATTCTTTTATTTAGGAACAAATATTTACTGGACAACAGATAAAAGAAACAAAGAAAAAGCCGTTAGAACATTGGACTCTCCGATGTTAATCAAGGAGTTAGTGAAAACAGCTAAGAAAGTAATGAGTGAAAATGGAGTTGAGAGTTCAAGAGTGATTTTGATAAATGGTGGTTACAAAGATTCAACTCGAAATATTGAACTTTGGTATGTTCCACAAAATGGTGAGATTCCCAAACCAAAACCTAATTATTTTCCAAAGAAATACTCAGTCAAACGAAAAACATAATTCGCGTTAAAATACTTTTGAGCTAACAAAGCAGTTCTAAATTCTAAATTCTATTTGTAGAGGAATTTATAAGAAAACCCTGACAAAGCTCAATTCCTCACCGTCGCTTTTCTGTCTTTTTTTTCCAATATCCAAATTAATAGACAATTTCCACCGCTAACATTTTGCTTTTCTCAAACCTCTGATAGAATTCGCTTGTTCTACTACCAATTTACAATTTATGGTTCGCCGTCATCTTCCGACAGCGAATCAAGGAGAATCGAGCATGAAGCCAATCATCTTTTCAGTATTGATGTTTGTTTGTTGCCTTGGGTTATTGGGACAGCAACCTAATCCTAAGCAAAAGTTTACGGACAAGGAAAAGCCGACAGTGGCGGATACTACTAAGGCACCTACTCAACCGATTGACACGGCATATACCGAATCAATCATTAAAAACACCACTGACAAGATGTTTTTGACCGAATTGG
>JANOEF010000456.1:0-4975 GCA_031413075.1 Acidobacteriota bacterium
GAACGGGATTGGTTACGATTAGCAACGCCGGATGAATCAAGCGTTCCGCGAATAATATGGTAACGAACACCCGGTAAATCTTTGACCCGACCGCCACGTATTAAAACAATGGAGTGTTCCTGTAAATTGTGACCGATACCCGGAATGTAGCTGGTTACTTCGATTTGATTGGTCAAACGAACCCGGGCCACTTTTCGTAACGCCGAGTTTGGTTTTTTCGGCGTTTGCGTATAAACACGAGTGCAAACTCCACGTTTTTGCGGATTTGCCTGCAAAGCAGGACTGGCCGTTTTATATTTAACGGCTTGACGACCTTTGCGAACTAATTGGTTAATTGTTGGCATAATTTCCTTAATTCAAAGCAATAAAAACCCCAAACCTGACTCTTACCGAATTCAATCCGGCAGTAAGCACAAGTGGCTACCTTGTGTCTAAATAAAATATGTTGGGGATTGTCTAAAAGTTTGTTTTAACTTACTTTTCGCGTAGATTTAATTCGACTTTCCCTGAATTTTAGCCTTAACTTTGCTGTAGCGTGATTTCGATTTTGGGTTCGTAATTTTGGATTTCGGATTGTTTCTAATCCTTTGATCCACTTTCAAAAACCGCTTTAATTTGAATTATCCTAAGTTTGCACTTAGCTTTACGCTACAATAACTGTTGACGTTTTATTAAACGCTCTACGCATTGTCAATCAGACGATGTTAGTCCGAAACGTCAGAGTATATGTTTTTCAGTTTTCAATGTCAAGCCGGGTTGCCGGGTTTGACGGTATCTCTCTTCTATCCCTGGCTCCGGTTCTTTTATTCGGTTGGTGATAATCCTCAGAATGATCAAAATGTTGAAAACTCGGTCAGGTTTGCATTTTCAGACGAACGTGGGAGTAAGCTTCAACGCATAGATATGTTTCCGATTCGGAGAAAGTAAACGAGAGTTATCCCGAACAATGTTTTAAGCAGGTCAGCAAAAGTTTTGCGACATATAAAAATCAAGAAAAGTTTGCAAATAGTTGAGTCACCTTGGTTTTTAAGTTTTCTTCATTGTCCATTGTCTATTGTTACTTGTGCATTGGTGCTTAGTTCCAATCCGGCTTCTCAAAAAATTGTTCTAATAATCGTCGGAACAGATTGTAATTTTGTGACTCTGGTGAGAAAACACGACTATTGCGGCTTTCCTTATTTGACCGGACTGCATCAGAATTTTTTTTTACAATCGCTCAGTTCGACTGGACGATAACTTTCGCTTTATTGATAATAGGTTTATCAAATTAACATTTATCAGAAATAAGTTTTAAACCATTATGTCATTCAATAAATTTGAAAAATTTTTAAATGGGCTTGACGAAAAGTCATGGCTCGCGACGCTGGACACATTGCTCCCGGAGATTCACGAAGTTGACCGTCTGGCAATTCAGGTTTGGTTTCGTTTTTATCCGCTCTCTTTGTTCCGCTATCTGGAATCAGCGGAAGACAAAGCGGCGGCTCTGCACGGGTTTGCGATGCAGGGCGATTATGAACTGAAAAATCAGATTGATTCTTCGCATCATTTTTTATTTGGACACCGATTTTGGAAAGAAACAAAAGCTGAGATCGTCAAACACGCAGAATCATTTAATCAACTAAACGGCAAATTAGGCGACGAGGCTCGCCCAATAGCTAAAAATGTTGCGCAAAAAGCCGGAGTTGATTCGACTTTGACGGTCGGAATCGTTTTAGCAGGTTTGATGACGGTCGTCCAAAGCGGTTTTGAAGCGTTCAATAATGCCGAAGGTAAAGTCACCAAAGCCGACCAAACATCCGCCCAGAAAGTTGTTGAGGATAGATTAAAGGATGATTCGCAAGGGCTTTTCGGATTTCTGAAAACGGTCAATAAACAATATACCATTGCCTTTGAATCGGTGACCGAAAGCGGAAAATTCAAATGCTTTCAGCAGCAAGACATCACGGCCGCGGCGATGACGAGCGATATTCAGACCGATAGCCGTTGTATCGAGGGTCCGATTCCGGTCGAGTGCAAGAGTGCCTCGTGCGGAACCTGTTGGGTCGGGGTCTTGGGCGGAGCCGATAAAATTTCACCGGTTTCGGCCCGTGAAGCCAAACAAATGAAGGTTTTCGGCTACAATCAACCCGAAGGAAGCCATCCTTTTATGCGGCTCTCGTGTCAATCAAGGATTGAAGGCAACATCACCCTGGTGATTCCGCCCTGGAATGGTGTTTTCGGTAAAAAAGTTTACGGCAATGTGGAAGAGCTTCAATTAGAGCCGGTCACCACGTCGGCCCAGAAATTACGCGAAACAATTGCTGAGGCTACCAGCGGTAACTAATTTAACCGTGAACCAAGAGACAAATTCTACCGCCGAGGTTAAACCTCAAATATTAGCAGTTTGGTATGTCGTGATCGGCGTGCTTTTGTGGAGCATCGGCGGACTTTTTATCAAATGGACCAGCGTTTCAGGTTACGAAGTGAATCTGGGACGCTGTTTTTTTGCGGCTCTGACGATTCTTTTACTGACCAAGTTCAAAGCTCTCAAAGCCGACTGGTTTACTCTTTTTTCCTCGCTTTTTTATGTTTGCGCCTTGTCATTTTTTGCCGTTGCCAACAAAAAAACGACTGCCGCCAATGCCATTTTTTTGCAATATACGGCACCGGTTTACATACTGATTTTAGCCCCTTTAGTTTTACGCGAAAAGTTCCGCTTTTCGGATTTAATTACGGTTGGTGTTTGCCTGCTCGGCATGCTCTTGTTTTTTGTTGACTCTCAGCCGAATGCCGAACTTTCAGCTGAGTCCATCTTTTTTGGTAATATTCTGGCACTTTGTTCGGGTCTCAGCCTCGGAGGATATATTTTGCTTTTACGGCATCCGAAAGCTGCCAATCAAAATCCGGCTTCCTCGGTTTTTTACGGCAATGTTTTTGCCGTGCTGGTGATGTTGCCGTTTATTATCCCGAATCCGTCTGTCTGGGGGAATAAGGATATAATTGCCGTGATTATTTTGGGAGTTTTTCAAATCGGGCTCGCATATTTTCTATTTACTTACGGGGTGCGGCACGGCGTCCGCTCGCTCGATGCCAGTATTATCGGCTTTCTCGAGCCTCTCCTCAATCCGATCTGGGTTTTTTTGCTCCTCGGCGAAAGACCGAGCAATTGGGCAATTCTGGGCGGGCTCATCATTATTTCAGCTATTACCCTACACACCCTGAGATCCGCTAGGAAATCTCCCCAGATGAATTAGAGGACTTTGGTTCATTCATCAATTTAGCGACATGAAAAATGTAATGAATCCCCGAAAACACTGCTAAAGCTGTAACTATGGTGTAAATTGGCGGGAGATAATACCCGCTATAATCCGGAACAATCGTCGCAATTAAGACAATTCCGACCGCCAAAAGTTGGACGGTGGTGCTCAGTTTGCCGAGCCAGGACGGTTTGAATCCGCGAAACCCGGTCATCACGAAAATTGCCATGGCCACCACAATTATGACCACATCGCGTCCGATGACGGCGGCGGTCATCCAAAAAGGCACCGGAAAATGTTTGTTCGACTCGGGCAAAATATGAGGTAAAGTTAAGAGAATAAAGGCAGTTGTCATCAACAACTTATCAGCGATCGGGTCAAGAATGGTACCTAATGATGAACTTTGATTGAACCGGCGGGCGACAAATCCGTCAATCCCGTCGGAGATACCGGCAATAAAAAAAATGGACAACGCCCACTCATATTTGGCGTAATACAATAAACTGGCAAAGACCGGAATCAGCCCCATCCGGAGAAAACTCAGTAAATTTGGTATGGTTAAGATTTTGTCAGACATCAGAGGTTTCTCTAAAGTATAAAAGTATATGAAAGTGAAAAAGTGAAAAAGTGCAAGGGGGTTTGTTCTTTGATTTTCATTAATAATCCCTGGCACAATTTCATGCTCAGATACTGGTTGCCCGCAATTCTAAAACCGAAATTTCCGGTGGGCATTGGTAACGCATTGGAACTACGACAGTTCCGATCCCGCGGGTAATATAAATTTGTGTTTCCCGGCGATAATGCAAGCCGCTCGAGAATCTGCGCCGACGTTTGGAAAAAAGCAATCTTTCCCGTGGTTCGCGGAATTTAAGTTGCCCTCCGTGGGTGTGCCCGCTTAACACTAAATCAAGATTTCGATAGGCGGCCCGACGCATAATTGCCGGATTATGCGCCAGCAGAAGTTTCATCTCTTCGTTGGCTGAGCCTTGCAAAGCTTTTCTGATATTACTCAACCCTTCGCCATAATCATCCACTCCGCACAACCAAAATGACTCATTTCGGGCAAAAATACGAACCCCCTGATTAATCAGCATCTGGATATTATTTCGACTGAACTCGCTCTTCACCAACTCAGCATCAGTCCAATGGTCATGATTCCCTAAACAGGCAAAAGTCCCGAATTCTGCCCGCAGATTACTTAAAATCTTGGCCACCGGAGCAATATATTCCGGTTCATGTGATACATAATCGCCGGTCAGGACAAACATATCAGGCTGCAATTGATTAGCCTGTTCAACAATCTGTTCAATAAATTCGCCACTCGTAAATGGGCTGTGATGAATATCAGAAAGCTGGACCAGGCGAAAACCGTCCAAGGCTTTCGGCAATTTTTTGAGAAAGATCTTGACCTCTTCGATTTGAAATGTATGAGCTTCCGCGAGTGCTTCGCGAGCCTTTTGCGAATAGGCACTGGCCAACGTCAAAAGGGCGCCGTCAGTTTGCATCGCGGGTCCGAATTTTTCGTATAATTTCGCTCTCTGTTGACCAAATCTTTTAATCATTGTGGTTTCAAAATTATAACCTCTTGAATTGAATCTGACAATCGAGACTTTTTTTAATATCGCAAAATTTTGGACTTTCGATTTATTTCGGCAGGCAATTTGTTTTCCGTCAACGTCGTCACAAAAAAGCTGTAACTATTTGACTGAGTGTTAAAAATTTCCTCAATAGTTTGATCG
>JANOEF010000457.1:0-9467 GCA_031413075.1 Acidobacteriota bacterium
AAAAGTATCCCCAGTGGCTCAACCTCAATTATTGCCGAAGTAGATGAAGACAGTTCGGTATTTATTGACGAATATTTGAAACCGCTCGGGGCGCTTATTTGGAGATCGAGTATTTATGTCGAACAGGAAAAATTTATTGAAAAACAAATGAATTCTTTAGATGTCGAAATTCAAAACACAGAAAAAGAACTTGCAACTGCGGTGGAAGCACAGAAAACGAGAATTAGTGCAAAAGTTACCGAACTTAGAAATGATCGGAAATTGAAAGCTGCCGAAATCGAATCGAACAATAAAGAAAGACTACACGGGTTGAAATCTAAAATGGAATCAAACCGCGCAAAACTTCAAGCCCATCTGAAAACAATCACGAATCAGGCGGCGGAAAAGTTTGATTCGGCACGATTGGCGCGAGTCAAAGAAACTCTGGCTAAATACGAACAAAAAATTAATGAACTGGACCGGAAATTATCAAATTTGAAACAAGTTCAGACGGTTTAGAATTCAAATATCTCCGGCAGAAACCCGCATCTCATATTAACGCGTGTGTTTCCGCCACTTCTACTCAGGTCAACAAGATGAAAGGTTACAACAGCAACATCGAAAGCGACACTTTAGAAAACACTAATTTCCGAAAGGTAATGTATTCCGGAAAACATCTCCAACTTGTCCTCATGTGTCTCAAAGCAGGCGAGGAAATCGGCGAAGAAATTCATCCCGAAAACGATCAGTTCTTTCGTTTTGAAAGCGGAACGGGCAAGTGTTTTATTGATGGAAACGAATATTCAGTGAAAGATGGGGATGCGTTGATTGTCCCTGCCGGGGCGATGCACAATATCGTCAACGCTGATGCCAAAAAAGAATTTAAAATGTACACCATTTACGCCCCGCCACATCACAAAGACGGAATACTCAGAGCAACCAAAGCGGAAGCAGAGGCAAAGGGTGAGGATTTTGACGGCGTAACAACCGAACTAAATCCAAACGATAGTTTGGAGAATGAAATCAGAAAGTTAAAAACCAAAATTTCCGACAAAATTGATTCAATCAAAATAAAGCGGGCCAAACGAAAATTGGTCAAAGAAGCTAAAAAAATAGTTAAGTGTGAAACCAAAATAGATAAATTAAACGAAAAAATAGCGAAATTACATCAAGCCAGATAATCAATTGGAATTTAAAATTCTGACAAAACTAGGAGAGAAAAATGACAAATCAAGCAACGGAAGCGATTAAGAACCAGGATTTGATCGTGACTGCCAAACTAGATGAAGACAAAACAATCGAAATCCCAAAAGAAAAATGGACGGAATTCCTTAACGATTTCAGCAAAAGGCGATTCGGTTGGGGAACAAAAGTCGAAGTTTTGGATGAATCGGTCGGTGACCAAATTTTATCCGAAGGACTAATTTTGAACGGGATTACGCATGAGGATAAATCGGGAAATTGCACCATCGAAATTTCGCTTGGCGAAAATACCGAACATCATCAAACTCACACTATTATCAAACCCGTAAAAATTGCATATCTGAGCGAAACAGATTCTCAGGTCGGGGTGCTCGAAATTGTCGAAGCCAACCATACAAAAACCCTCATTAGTTTGATGAATCCAATGCCGATCTTTTTCGGATATGGATTTTACGAAACTACTTCGATAATTTAGGAGACTTGAGGGAATCAAATGGAAGCGCTCAAAATTCAAGAAAATAGAAACGTAGAAGTGAAGTCCTCAGCACTACCGATCGCGATTCCCGATGAAATTGAAATCCAAACGGAGCCGACGAATTCAAACACCTCGCAAAAATGGTTAATCAGAATCAGTTTTTTATTAATCGCGGCCCTCATCGGTTTGTCAATTCTTTGGTATTATTCGCGCCCGACCAAAGTTATTTTAGTTCAACCGATCCAAGCCAATATCACCGAAATAATCACCAGCAGCGGCAGAGTCGGCGGAATTACGGAAACAAATGTCGGCTCACAATCGCAGGGGGTTGTCCAACAACTGTATGTTGCAGAAGGTGCGGAAGTAATTCGAGAACAAGAGCTTGCACTAATTAAAAACGATGTCGCCGAAGCCCAGGTTTTGCAGTCGCAAGCCGCCTTAAATACTGCTCAATCACAACTTCAACAAGTTTCACGCGGTTCGCTTTCTTCTGATATTGATGCCGTGATGGAGCAGGTCCGACAGGCTCAGGCACAGGTCGAACAGCAAAACGCAGCGATTGTTCAGGCGCAGAAAAATGTTTTACAAGCCCGTGCGCTTTTGGCTCAATTTGAAGCGGAACGAGATTTAGATAAAAAAGAACTTGGCCGCAATAGCAGTTTAGTCAAAGACGGTGTTATTTCACGGTCAGAATATGACAAATCGCTGACAACATTTCGGATCGCCGAAAAAAAAGTCACCGCTCAACAACAAGGAATTGCATTGGCTCAATCGGGCGTTAAATCGGCTCAGGCGGGATTAAAATCCGCCCAGGCCAACGTCCGCACCCAACAAGCACGGCTGAGAACAATTCAATTAGGTGCCAGACCTGAAGATGTTTCGGTTGCCCAACAACGAATGGCCGAAGCCGAAAAAGCCCTTCGTGTCGCGCAAGAGCAAGCCGCGAACGCAAATGTCATTGCACCTTTTGCGGGAACTGTCACCAAAATCAACTCAGAAGCAGGTCAAACCGTTGGCGCACAGGGCATTTTAACCTTGGTCAGCGCCCAGTTGGAAATTCGGCTGGATGTTGACGAAAGCAATCTTTCATCCTTAAAAGTTGGGCAAAAAGCCGTCATTTCTTCGGGAGCATTTTCTGACCATAGTTTTGACGGAGAAGTTTCGGAACTCGGTGCAGCCGTTGACCAAACACGCGGAACTATCGAAATAAAAGTTATTCCAGTTCAATCGCCCGAATGGTTGCGCCCCGGTCAAACCGTTGATGTCAATATCATTACCGCCGAAAATGTCAATCGCCTTTTAGTGCCGCAAACCGCTTTGGTTCGCTCTGGTGATAACACGGTAGTTTTTATAATTGTGGATGGAAAAGTTGCCCAAAAAGTAGTCGAAACTCGTCCGATTACCACAGACGGCGTGCCGATTCTATCAGGTTTAACGGCGGATGAATTCATCATAATTGATGCCAGTAAAGTCAAAGTAGGCGATAAAGTGCAAGCCAAATAATATGATGAAATCATTTTCCAACCTCTTCATTTCAGCCATCATTCCGAAGGCGCGACGGTTTGAGTTTCAAGTTGCGATGCGGCATTTGCTTTCCGGCGGTTGGCAAACTCTGATGACCATCAGTGCGGTTGCCGCGGGCGTTATTATCGTCATCTTTATAACTTCATTAATTTTCGGTTTGCAGGAAATGATGTCTGTTTTGTTGACGGAATCTATTCCACATATCCTTGTTCAGGTAAAAGACCCGCAGCCAAAAATATTTGAAAATCCGGAAAGTTTGACCTCAAGCCGGATTGAAGACCAGGCCTCGCAACTAAAATTTATAGACAATTGGGAACAGGTGGTCAGGACAATCCGCAATTTGCCCAATGTTCGTGGCGTAACTTCGGTGGTCAATGGTCAAGGATTTGCTTCAAAGGGGGCTAATCCGATTGGCGTTTCCGTGGTTGGAGCGGAACCGGAACTGCTTGATTTTATTACTCCGATTACCAAGGATTTAACCAGCGGAAAATACCTCGGACTAAGTAGTGATGAAATTGTGATTGATTCTGAACTTGCCAAAGATTTGAATGTCGAAGTCGGCGAAAGAATTCGCCTGACCTCAAGTGCCGGACAATCAGATTCTTTCACGATTGCGGGAATTTATAGTCGCGGCCAAGGTCGCGGCAGTGCCTATGTGACGCTCCGCAACGCACAAAGTCTGTTTGGATTTGGAACTTCGGTCAATGTTATTTATGTCAAGGTTTTTGACATTTATGAGGTTGAAAATTTGTCGAATACAATTATGGTTTTAACTCCCTACGAAGCGAAACCATGGACGAAAGATTTTTCGCGTTTTTTAGTTAATATGCAAATGATGGGAGCTTCCGCCTATCTTATTTCAGTCTTTAGCTTGATTGCCTCCGCCTTTTCAATCGCTGCCGTTCTGATAGTTTCGGTTTTGCAAAAATCGCAACAAATCGGAATCCTCAAAAGTATGGGCGCCAAGCAATCTCAAATCTTGCGGATATTTGTCTATGAAGGTTTGGGTGTGGCGATTCTTGGCAGTAGTTTAGGTGCAGTAATCGGAACGGCGATTGTCTATTTTATCGGACTTTTAACACGAACCCCGACACAAATCGGGAAACAGCCCGATCAGCTTTTTCCGGTGCAAATTTTGCCGACCTACATTGCTCTGGCAATTTTAGCCGCGATTGTTACCACCGTTATTGCTTCGGTCCTTCCCGCCAGACGGGCGGCAAAATTAAACCCTGTCGATGTTATGCGTTAAGGATTTAGGATGCAAGAAAAAACTGTCAAGATTCCGATTCAAAAAACCTCCCCTAACGGCTTGAAAAAATCGGCTGATTCACGACTCGTAATTGAAACCCACGCCTTAAAAAAGACTTATTTCGGAAAGGTCAATATTCCTGTTTTGCACGGGATAAATCTGCAAATCAGAGAACGGGAATTTGTCGCCATCATCGGACAATCTGGCAGCGGAAAATCAACTTTGCTCAATATTCTTGGTGCGTTAGACGTGCCGACGGGCGGAAAAGTTTTGGTTAATGGTGTAGATATTTCAACCCTCGACGAAAATGGACTGGCAATTTTGAGAAGCGACGAAATCGGCTTTATTTTCCAGGCTCATTTTCTGCTCAATGAATTTACCTGTTTAGAAAATGCGCTGATGCCGATTACCATTCGTCACGGTGAAGCAGATGAGAAACAAACTTCAAGGGTTTTGCAACTGCTTGAAAGAGTAGGATTAAGCGACCAAATCAACAAACATCCCGACGAAATGAGCGGAGGACAAAATCAACGCTGTGCCATCGTTCGTTCGTTGGCCAATTCGCCTAAAATCATTCTTGCCGATGAACCGACCGGCAATCTTGACCGAAATTCGGGCGAAGAAGTGTTTGCTCTAATGCGGGAAATGAACCGCGAAAGCGGGGTGGCTTTTGTCATGATCACTCACGACGACCGCCTGGCGCAACAGGCAGACAGAATTTTATTGATCGAAGATGGAAACATCATTGAGATGAGCAAAGCGGAACATTCTCAAAAGATTGGAAAAAATAATGTTTCAAACTGAATACTCTGTAAACTAAGTTCTTTAACATTTAAGATTGGCAAATAATGCCGAAGCACGCACAAAGTAAGTGCGTCAACTGTACTGATTACAATGGTTTGCGCCCTTTAATTTACAGACTAATTAATGCAGCAAGTTTTAAGTTTTCTGGCGTTTTGAGTCCCGCCTGATGTTCTTTGAAAAATAAAAGCCGTAATAAGTTTTGAAATCGTGCCTAGCTGGGAGCGCACGCATCCTTGCGTGCTGGACGCGGAGCGTTCAAAAAGCCTTGACGTAAATTCAAGTTGATTTTAGGCAAAGGCTTTTACGCCGCGAAGCGCGACGTAGCACGCAAGGATGCATGCTACCCGAGCGAAAAACATTTTTCTTATTATATGGCGGTATTTATTTTTCAAAGACCATGAGGCGGCTAAACTCCAGCGAAGCGCGGAGGTAGCACTCTGAAGCGTGGACTCAAAACATGAGGTAAATCAAACAATGTCTTCTCAAAGTATGATCCCTTTTAGTGGAGAAATAATTGAACAATTCAGATCGCAGACCGATGCCCAACTGGAAAAAACGATTAACGCTGCTGCTGCTTGTTTTGAGATATGGCGGAACACAGGTTTTGCCCAGCGAACCAGGATTACTGCCAAAGCAGCGACACTTTTGCACGAGAATATCGAGGAGTTTGCCTGGCTCTTAACCCTCGAAATGGGCAAACTCAAGGCTCAGGCCAAGAGCGAAGTCAAACTCAGTGCCGATATACTCGACCACTATGCACAAAATTCGGATGACTTTCTGGTTCCGCAGAGTCTTAAGCCAAGTTCCGGCGGCGCCGTAATTATAAGCGATCCAATGCGCGTGCGGTTTGGAGTTCAGCCTTGGAATTTCCCCTATTACCAGCTTGCACGATTTGCCGCACCAAATATTATGGCGGGAAATGTGGTGATGGTGAAACATTCGGCAAGCGTTCCGCAATGTGCCATCGCCTTTGAAAAATTGTGGAAAGATGCGGGTGCGCCTAACGGACTTTATACAAATTTGCCGATTTCATATGACCAGGTTAATCAACTGATTGATGACCCGCGAATCAAAGGCCTGGCATTGACCGGAAGTAACGATGCCGGAAAAACTGTCGCCGCGAATGCAGGACAAGTCTCAGGAAATCAACGATGTAACTTGGCGGTAGCGATGCGTTTATCGTGAACTTTCAGCCTTGGGAATTCAAGGATTTGTGAATAAAAAACTGATTCGCGTGGCAATTTGAAGTATTGGAAAAAAAAGGAGAAAAAATATGGCAATTAATCGAAGAGCAGAAGCAGAATGGAACGGAAGCGTAACTGAAGGAAACGGCAAAATAAAACTCGGAAGCGGTGCTTTTGAAGGTGCGTATTCATTCAATTCACGTTTTGGTGACGACACAAAGGCAACAAATCCCGAAGAACTTATCGCGGCGGCACACGCCGGATGTTTTTCGATGGCTTTGAGTGCCGCTTTGGGAAAAGCAGGTTTCACGCCAACAAAAATCGAAACCAAAGCAACGGTTAAATTAGAAAAACAAGGCGAAGTGTTTACAATTCCCGCAATTACTTTGGAAACCGAAGCGGAAGTTCCAAACATTGCGGACGAGGAATTTCAAACTCTGGCTAAAAGTGCGAAGGAAAATTGTCCGGTTTCAAAGGTTTTAGCAGGTGCAGAAATCACTTTGAACGCAGTTTTGAAATTGGAGAGATAAATGTATGAGCAGAAAAATATTCATTGTCGGAGCCACTTCGGGACTCGGCAAGGCATCGGCGAAACTTTTTCAATCAAATGGTTGAAACGATTCCGGCGGGTAAAAAATAGACTGTCAAATCTTTGAATTTATGAGAAGGAGAAAATTATGAAAAACAATGCAGGTTTATGGATTGATCGTGCGAATGCGGTCATCGTTTTATTGAAGGATGATGAGGAAGAAATAAAGCATATTGATTCCGATACGCGAAATCATCCGCATTCAAACGAGGTGTCAGACGATATTCGGTTAAGTGTGGAAACTGAGTATTTAAAACAATATTACGACGAAATAATTGCGTGCGTGAGCGAAGCGGAATCGGTTTTTATATTCGGTCCGGGCGAGGCGAAAAACCAACTTAAAAAACGTTTTGAAAGCGAAAATCATAATAGAAAGTCGGTTGCAGTTGAAACAGCCGACAAAATGACAGAGCCTCAAGTCGCGGCAAAGGTCCGAGATCATTTTCGTAATTATCGGAATGCCACAAATTGACCACCAGATAATTTGGCTTTTTTTAATGGCAATACCGGTCGCTTGCGTGGCCTGGACGGTAACTCATGAGGAGATGTTCCGTGAATTAAACGAATACTGCACCAAACGAAGCGTGAACGGTAAAAGCATTTTCGAAAGAAAGTTTTTTTATCTTTTTACGTGCGAATATTGCTTTAGCCATTATGTGGCTCTGTTTTTTCTAATTTTAACCGGCTACAAATTATTGATTGAAGATTGGCGTGGTTATATTATTGCGGGATTTTCGTTAGTATTCATCGCCAATGTTTATATGGGTTTATTCGCTTTAATCCGTCAAAACATCAAAAAAGAAAAGGTGGAAATTAAAGTATTGGAAAAGGAAATTAGTTAAAAATGAAAGACAAAACTTTTGAAAAATTGGAAATAAAAAATGCCGCAGATACAGTCGGTTTTATAGCAGACGAAGAAGTGCAGCAGGAATTTGAAAATGCCGAAGACCGGGGCGAATCGAATTTAGATCAATTAAAAACTGAACTTGGCGAACAGCACTATATTCTACCGTCTCCGATGAACAGCGAAGAAGATACGGCGTTTACAAATATAAATCCGGATCAGCAGGGCGAAGCCTTCGGGCTTGCTTATCAGGCCAATGAGCCGCTTGAGACAGCTGAAAAAATTGAGGAACGCGATGAGGAGCGTTGGGAATTGAATCCTGCTTCGGCGGATGATTTTGAAGAGACAACCAAAGAAGTTGAAGGGAGTAAATAAAATGACAACGCTTTTTGACAGTTTGAAAATCGGAAATTTGGAATTAAAAAACAGAATCGTGATGGCTCCGATGACGCGAAGCCGGGCAGATGAAAAGGGGATTCAGCCTGATTATGCCGCCGAGTATTATGCTCAACGTGCCTCTGCCGGATTGATTATCACGGAAGCGGTAAATATCTCCCCAATGGCAAAAGGTTATGTTCGCACGGCTGGAATTTGTAGCTGGGAACAGATAATTTCGTGGCGTAAAATCGCCGACGCAGTTCACGATAGAGATGGCAAAATTTTTATGCAGCTTTTTCACACGGGACGGATTGCTCTGCCCGATTTTTTGCCGAATAATCAGCCGCCTGTTTCGCCTTCAAACGTCAAAGCGAAAGGTCAAAATTACACCGATGAAGGAATGAAAGATTTTGTTGAACCTGTTCCCTTGACGAATGCAGAAGTAAAACAGACCATTCGTGATTTTGCAGGGGCGGCTCAAAATGCTGACGATGCAGGATTCGACGGGGTAGAACTTCACGCGGCAAGCGGTTATCTCGTCCACCAATTTTTAATGAAGCCGGTTAATCTGCGAACGGACGAATACGGCGGCTCGATCGAAAATCGCACTCGATTTTTGTTTGAAATTCTGGATGCCATGAAACAGACCATCGGTGCCGGGAGAGTGAGCGTAAAATTCTCGCCTGCCTTAGCTTTTAATGACATTCAAGAACCTGATGCGGATGAAGTTTACCGATATATTTTCGAGAAATTAAATGAGCAAAAAGTGGCTTACGTTCAGCTAACCGCAATGCCCGAAACGGATTGGCACAAAAAACTCCGACCCCTTTACCACGGAATTTTTATCGCAAATGCAGGTTTTACAAAGGAAACAGCCACCAAACTTTTAGCCGAAAATGGTACTGATGCCATTTCATTTGGAGCGAAATTTTTGGCGAATCCTGATTTGCCGGAAAGATTTGCCAAAAATTCCGAATTAAACGAATCGGATCAAACAACTTTCTACACACCCGGCGAAAAAGGCTACACAGATTATCCTTTCTTGCAGCAATCAGTTGGAATAGCACAAACAAAAAATTGAAAGGAACAGTTTATAAATTTTTTCGCACCAATTATTAATTATGCGAATTCAAAAAAATTAGGGAGAAAAAAAATGAATCAAACAAGAGAAGAATCAATTAAAAAACTGAAAGAATTAATTGACGGAATTGATTTTGCAATGCTGACAACCATCAGCG
>JANOEF010000458.1:0-2931 GCA_031413075.1 Acidobacteriota bacterium
AACCGGGGTCGAGTCCGAGGATACGGCCCTGTTCGCAAAGATTGGCGATTTCGGAAATGTTGGTTGTATTAGTAATTTGTTTATCTTGCACGCAAAAATAAATTGATAATTGGAGTTGAATATACGATAATTGCACAATTAGATTTTGGTATTATCAAATATACTAAGCCCAATATCAACTTGAGGAGAAATTTTTAATGTCATTTCGCAGTAAGTTAATTTTGGTATTTGTCTCGGTTGGCATTTCGATGTACGCCATGTTACCCGGAATTGTTGGCAGTTTATTCCCAACTTTTGCCCAACAGCCGGTCAATGATGCAGGTTCGCAAATCCGTATCTTTGAAAGCGTTTTACAACATATTCAAAATGATTATGTAGATGAACCCAATTTGGAAAAAGTTCGGTCGGGTGCGTTACGCGGGCTGGCATATGGCTTAGACCCATATTCTTCTTATTTGACGGCAGAGCAGGTCAAAGATTTTCAAGCCAAAAAGCAAAATACATTAACCGGAATCGGCGCAGAGTTCTCTCAAGTATCAGGTTATCTCTATGTAATTTCGGTCGTCAAAGGGTCTCCCTCAGAAAAAGCCGGATTAAAAGCCGGAGATTTTATCGAATACATTGAAAACAAAGCGACCCGAGATGTTTCACTTTATGACGCTCGGCAGCTTTTGCTGGGAGAGAACGGGTCTAAAACCAAGCTCCGGGTCCTTCGCTCCAGTTCTAAACCTGTGACGGTTGAAGTGGTTCGCGGAAGCTTTAAGATTCCCGAAGCCGAATCCAGAGTTGAAGAGGGTAAAATCGGGGTCGTCAAGGTTCATAGTTTAGAAACGGGTGAAGCCAACGATATTCGGAATCATCTCCAACAATTGATAAAGCAGGGTGTCCAAAAAATCGTTTTGGATTTACGAGGTGTTTCCAGCGGAAACCTGGATGAAGCCATCAAGGTGTCAAACTTTTTTATCAAAGAAGGCAATTTGGCCCTAGTCATCGGGCGTGAAAATAAAGTCATCAAAACCTTTACCGCTGATTCGTCGCAGCATCTATTCGAAGGTAAATTAGCTGTTTTAATTGATATTGGGACTGCTGGGGCAGGTGAAGTTCTGGCCTCAGCCATACTTGAAAGACAACGCGGAGATGTAGTCGGTGAACGAAGTTTTGGCGCCGGAACCGAACAACAACTTTTCACTTTGCGAGGTGGCGATGGACTTTTATTGACAACATCTAAATGGGCTTCTGCCAGCGGCAAAGCATTTTTAGGTGAAGATCGTCAAAATTCGGGAGTCAAACCGACGGTTGAGGTAAAACGTCCGGAAAATACCGATCCGGTAGATCCGGATGAATTAGCTGATCAAAATGAAAATGAGCCTTCGGAAAAACCCAAGGGCGAACAAGCTAAACCGTTAGTCCAGGAGGACGTGCAATTAAAGAAAGCACTCGAATTACTGCAAGATAAAGTAATGCAAAAATCGGCATAAATTGAATTTCAAAAACTTAGAGGTCGGGCTTAACAAAGGCTCGGCTTTTCTTTTTAAGCGAAAACATTTGTTGTCTGTGGATAACATTGCTAAAATCATTGGCAATGATAGAACAAAGTTTTAGAATACGCCCAATAGAAAAAGGTGATTTTGATGAGTGGTTTCGTTTGCGGCAATCATTGTGGGACGAATCTTCTGAAGCCGAACATCATGCCGAAATGACTGATATATTTGAGCATATCGAAACTCAATTAGTTTTGGTGGTTGAAATCTCCAACGGACATCTGGCCGGATTTTTGGAAGCCAGCATTCGCCCTTTCGTTGAAGATTGTCACAGCGAACAGGTTGGATATTTGGAGGGTTGGTTTGTAGAACCGGTATTTCGCAAGCATGGGATTGGCAGACAATTGGTCAAATCTGCCGAAAATTGGGCCCGCGAAAAAGGATGTGAGGAAATGGCCTCCGATTCGGAAATTGGTAATGATTTGAGTTTAAAAGCCCATTTGAAATTGGGTTATGAAGAAACCTCGAGACTCGTTCATTTGAGAAAAGATTTGGTTTGAGATGAAAAATATTAGCTTGATCAAGGTCGTCTTAATTTTAACTTGTTTGATTTATAGCGTTCCGGCGCAGTCAACCAAAATTGATTTTCCAACCCCTGTGACGACTGCTGAAATAAAAGGGAAAATACCGGCCCGTGACATCGGAGATTCGCGGCTGACAACCCATTATTACGTTTTTGAAGGGAATAAAGGTGACGTTTTTATTAACATCGAAGCCAATAATCTGAACGGCGACATTGATATTTTTCTCGCTGAAAATCTCAAACCACTCACTAAAATCAACCTCTATGCCGACTCCGGGACCGCTCAAACGGGACGCGAGCTTTATCTTCGAAAAGAAGAAAAACTGATTCTGAGGGTTGAGGGGCGCACCCCAAATGATGATCCGGCAACTTATTTCATAAAATTTAGCGGTAGTTTTCAAACGGTGGCCGCCAATTCGGTTAAAGAAGAGCCAAAAATTTCGAAAATCAAAGAAGAAAATGAGGGTCAAATAAAAGTTAATTCGGTTGGAACGATTGTTGAAACTAAGCCAAAACCAAGCTCAATCACCAAAGAAACAGCAGCTCAAAAATCAACCACAAAAAACTCGGTTAAATCAAATCCGGTGCCGGTGGCCGTCTCAACGATCAAGCCCAAACCTTCAAAAACTCCGGTCAAAACAAAAGCGGTGGAACCTCTCGAGCCGGAGAAAAAAAATGAAGTCGTGGTTACTGACAACCTACCTCAACCCGGCAATAAAATTGCTAAAGTGACTGAAAATAAGGATGTACAAACGCGTCACCGCCGACGGGCATCATCGCGCGCGGTGCACTGTCCAGCTCGTCATAAATTGTGCCGATTGCTTCGACATGCGGCTCGAGCAATTCCAGCAGTGCCGCACCGTCGGC
>JANOEF010000459.1:0-7192 GCA_031413075.1 Acidobacteriota bacterium
ACGGGCAAGCTGCGGGCTTCCTCGTCGGACATGCCGCCCACCCGCAAACGGCCGTCCAACAGATCAAAAAACAAAATTATCAAATGGCCGAGAGTTCGTATCAATTAGCTGTTACGTTGGCTGAAAGAAATCCAAAGGCGCAAACTGATAAACTGGCAATGGCTGATCTTTACAGCAAATATGGATTTATTTTGGGACGTTTGGAAAAATGGAATCCTTCGATTACGATGCTCAATAAAGCGGTGGCCTTAAACCCTGATTCAGTTGATTTTACAAATTTAGGGTGGGCTTATTACAACGGGGCACAAGTTGATTTGTATGAGAAAGGAAGGGCCGATAAAGCTGCAAACCCGACTTTAGCTCAGCAAAAAGAATCAGACGCTAAATTAAAACTTGAGCAGGCCAAAATTGCCCTCCAGAAATCCGATTCGATGAACCCCAATTTTATTGGAACATTGTTAAATTTAGGAGTTACGCTGACGGATTTAGGGGACTATCAGGGTTCAGTCGAGGCGCTGAGAAAAGTTGTTGCGCAACGTCCGAATTGGTTCCCGGCTCTCAATGAACTTGGTTTGGCCTATCGCGGAAGCGGTAACTTAGCAGAAGCGGCTAAATCTTTTGGGCAGGCTGCTAATGAAGCTGAAAAATTGCTCAAGAATGCTAAAGTAGACAAAGATAAATTTGTCTATACCCGTAGTTTAGCCAGCGGACTATATAATCTGTCGGTCACTGAGAAACAACGTGGCAACGATAAAGAAGCCCGTAAAGCTCAGGATCGGTTGAGGAAAATTGACCCGAATATGGCAGAGGCTTTGAATCTGGTTTTTAATAATTCTACCATCAACAATAAAATGCAGGAAAAGAATCCGTTAAACAAGATTCCGAGACCTTACTAAAAAAAATGGAGTGAAAATTGGTTTGAACAAAACTCAAACTAAACTCTTAATTGAAGAAAACATAGTGCTTGCGCCATTGACTACTTTAAAAGTCGGTGGCGCGGCACGTTTTTTTGTTTTAGCCGAGACAGAAACTGATCTAATCGCGACGATTAATTGGGCACAGGAACATGATTTACCACTTTTTGTTCTCGGTGGTGGAAGTAATGTTTTGATTGCTGATACAGGTTTTGAAGGGGTGGTTTTGCAAGTTGGCTTAAAAGGTATTGTAGCAGACCAAAACATTGTCACCGCTCAGGCCGGCGAGGATTGGGATGAATTTGTCAGGTTTTGTGTGGATAATAAACTACAAGGAATCGAATGTTTAAGCGGCATCCCCGGACTGGTTGGCGGAACACCGGTGCAAAATGTCGGTGCTTACGGACAGGAAGTTTCCGAAACCATTTCTAAGGTCAGAGTGTATGACCGCAAATCAAGAGGTATTCTTGAACTTTCAAATAGTGAGTGTAAATTTTTCTACCGCACCAGTATTTTTAATTCGACCGAAAAAAATCGTTTTATTGTCTTAGCTGTCACTTTCAAATTACATCCAGATGGCGAACCGAAAATCGTTTACAAAGATTTGCGCGATTATTTTGGGGAAAGAAAACCCACTTTAGCCGAAACCCGCGAAGCTGTCTGCAGAATTCGCTGGAAAAAGGCGATGCTCGTTCGCCAGGGCGGCTTAGATTCTCAGTCGGCCGGATCATTTTTCAAAAATCCGATTGTCTCAAACAAAATATTTGCCGAAATTTGCGGTAAGTTCGGTGATGAGATTCCCAGTTACAAAGTTGATGAAAATTCGGTCAAAATTCCTGCCGCGTGGCTGATTGAAAAAGCAGGCTTTGAAAAAGGATTTACCAGGGGCAAGGCCGGTCTCTCGACCAAACATACACTTGCGCTCACGAATCGGGGTAACGCCACGGCTCAAGATATTTTGAATTTGAAAGAAGAAATACACGCGAAAGTCAAAGAAAAGTTTGAGATTGAATTGTTTCCCGAACCTGTTTTTATCGGATTCGGAGAAACTTAAAAGTCGCGGTTAAACAGACCGCGATTTTTTTTGTATAATCTTTACAATTTATGCCCGAAAGAACAGATATTCATAAAATATTAATCATCGGCTCCGGTCCGATTGTGATTGGTCAAGCCTGTGAGTTTAATTATTTTAATCTGCAATTTCATTTAATCGTTCCATACACTTTTTCAAACTCAATGAGTTTTCCTGTGCAGAATTAATATTCCATGAATCATTAACAAATTGCTTAATCGTAGAATTGTAGAGTTTTCCAACTTGGGCAGTTGAATTTTGTTCGGGTACGATTGAATCGCGGATGGTTTTAGAACGAGATTTTCTAGCGATATTTACAAGTGTTTGTTTTGGGTCGGATTCGCTTTCAGGGTTCAAAGGAATTTGCTCTATATTTACATTCAAAAACTTTGCTAAATTTTCTCTGTCCGCCATTACCCAACTTTCAATTTCTCGGACTACAACACGAAAAATCATTTTTTTATTTCGGGGAGGTATCCAGTTGTTTAAAATTTCAGGTGGGCATTGAAATTTCGTGTCCATAAAATCTACTAAGGTTAAATAACACATACTTACAGATGAGAGATTAAATGCTTGAATTTTCTCTTTAATGTATGAAACCCCTTTTTTCCCATAACAAGTGCCAATATCATAACCACATTCGCTTATCATGCGCCTAGCAACGGCTTCATCAATTTCACCCTCAACTAATAGATTTATAATCGCCATATCAAAAAGCAAAAAGCAGTCCTTGAATATTTTCAGGTGCGGATTTTGGCAAAACTACATCGGCAATAGTTAAACCGCTCCTCAATTGTTCAAGTTCCTCAATTGAATCTAAAGGTGAAACAAGTTTTGTGCCATCCACACTTGGTTCCAACCGAATAACTTCTTCGCCACCAATTCCTTTGTTATCAAGCATTTCATCGGAAAAGGTACTAATAATTACTTGCCTTTTTATTTTCCTAGATTTATTTATTTTTTCAATCATATTTGGAAGTTGGCGAACAACCTCTTTGTGCAAGGAAAGTTCTGGCTCTTCCATTAATAAAACCCCATCGCCTTCAAAAAGAGACCACAACAAACCAAATAGTCTAAGTGTCCCGTCCGAAAATTGCGATTCAACCTGTTTTGCTCCAGGTGGTCTCCAGTGTTCAAAAATACCTTCTAAATGTGGAGTTCCCGAGTTATCACGAGTGACCTTAAGCTCCTTCAATTGTGGAACAGCAATTTGCAAAACAGTCTCAATTTTTTTCAAACGTGAATCCCGAATTCTCTGGTTTGTCCGCTCGACACGATGCAAAAAGTCTCTGCCAAATGGATCATTGTTAATTAAAGTCGGCGAGAAACCTTTAGGTTCTCTAACAACTTGCGGAATAATATGTTGATAATTTATATTTTGAAAAAAATTGACTATTGGTCTAAACGCTTTGTTTGCATTAAGTTGTTCTAAGGCTGTTTGTGAGAGTCGAGCAGAGTCTGATTTATCGTCTGAGTCAGGACGATTCAAAAGAACTTCCCCCTCTCGAGTAACTTTTTCAGATTTTATTATTGGATTACGATTTTGGTTTTGTCCAAAACTAAGGTGGTAAGTCCATACGGATTCATCATCATCTCTTAACTCAACTTCGATTGAAATATCTGGAACTTTCCGGGCAAACAAACATCTAATTGCGGAAACCCCATTCCGAATTTCAATTGCTTGTTTAAATCCACCACCAATATCTAATGAAACATCTCGTAGAAAACGAAATATATCAAGAAAGTTAGATTTTCCAGAAGCATTTGGTCCTACTAAAAACAAGCGACGAGTCAATTTCACATCACCGTTCTTGAAGTTTTTCCAATTCTCAATTTTTAATCGTTGAACGAACATTTAGACTTAATTCTCCGATAATGTATAATTTGCCTAACTAAAGTTAGACTATATTACTACAAATTCTTAAATGCCTAAAAGAACAGATATTCATAAAATATTAATCATCGGCTCCGGTCCGATTGTCATTGGTCAAGCGTGTGAGTTTGACTATTCGGGAACGCAAGCGTGTCGCGCTTTGAAACAGGAAGGCTTTAAAGTGGTGTTGGTAAATTCAAATCCGGCAACAATTATGACCGATCCTGAAATTGCGGATCGAACTTACATTGAGCCCTTAAACCTTGAAACCTTAACCGTGATAATCGAAAAAGAACGACCTGATGCCCTTCTGCCGACGGTTGGCGGGCAGACGGGGTTGAATCTTTCGGTTGAACTTTACGAAAAAGGAATTTTAGACAAATTCGGTGTCAAACTCATCGGAGCAAATATTAATGCTATCAAAGTCGGCGAAGACCGCGAACTTTTTAAAATTGCGATGGACGAAATCGGCATTCCGTCTGCCAAGGGCGGTTTTGCACACAATTGGGAAGAAGCGCAGAAAGTTGTCGAAGAGACCGGCTATCCGGCGATTATTCGCCCGGCCTTTACACTCGGCGGAACGGGCGGCGGCGTAGCTTTTAACCCCGAAGAATTTGAGGAAATAGCCAAAGGTGGTTTAGCGGCTTCACCTGTTTCACAAATTTTGGTCGAAGAATCTATTTTGGGCTGGAAAGAATACGAACTCGAAGTGATGCGTGATCTGGCGGATAACGTAGTGATTATTTGTTCAATCGAGAATTTTGATCCGATGGGCGTTCACACAGGCGATTCGATTACGGTTGCTCCGGCGCAAACTTTGAGCGATGTCGAATATCAACGGCTACGCGATATGTCTATCGCCTGTATCCGCAAAGTAGGTGTCGAAACGGGCGGCTCAAATATTCAATTTGCCGTCAATCCTGAAAATGGAGAGGTGAGGATTATCGAAATGAATCCGCGTGTCTCGCGCTCTTCTGCACTTGCATCAAAAGCGACGGGTTTTCCGATTGCCAAAATCGCGGCAAAACTGGCGGTTGGCTACACTTTGGACGAAATTCCAAACGATATTACCAAGCAAACTCCCGCTTCATTTGAGCCGACGATTGATTATGTCGTCACCAAAATCCCGAAATGGGCATTTGAAAAATTTCCGGGCGCAGAAGATATTTTGGGCACACAAATGAAATCCGTCGGCGAGGTAATGGCGATTGGACGAACCTTTAAGGAAAGTCTTTTCAAAGGTTTGCGCTCGCTCGAAGCGGTCAAGCCTCTGCGTTTGGTGGGAGTTCCCGATCACGTTTTACAGCGAAAATTAGCCCGTCCAAATTCAAACCGATTTCAATATCTCACCTATGCTTTGCAAAACGGTTATTCGATTGAGGAAATTCATCGGTTAACAAAAATAGACGTTTGGTTTTTGGAGCAGTTGCAGGAAGTGATGTTGTTGCAGAAACGAATTGAAAACCGCAAATTAAACGATGTTCCAAGCGAAATTTTACGCACCGCCAAAGAGTTTGCCTTATCGGATAGACGATTAGCATTTTTGACCGGTTCGGACGAAGATTCGGTCCGTGAACGGCGTAAAAATCTTGGCGTAATTCCTGTCTATAAACGAGTTGACACTTGCGGCGCGGAGTTTGAATCACACACGCCTTATCTCTATTCAACCTACGAAGAAGAGTGCGAAGCTGAACCTACGGCACGCAAAAAGATTATGATTTTGGGTTCGGGACCGAATCGAATCGGGCAGGGAATCGAGTTCGATTATTGCTGTTGCCACGCCTCGTTTGCCTTGCAAGAGGCGAAATTTGAAACGATTATGGTCAACTGTAACCCCGAAACCGTTTCCACCGATTACGATACTTCCGACCGTCTATATTTTGAGCCTTTGACTTTTGAAGACGTGATGAACATTGTTGATATCGAAAAGCCTGACGGCGTAATTGTGCAGTTTGGCGGCCAAACTCCTTTGAATTTGGCGGACAGATTGCATAACGCAAATGTTCCAATCATTGGCACTTCGCCCGATTCGATTGATTTGGCGGAAGACCGCAAAAGATTTTCCGCGCTATTGCAAGATTTGATGATTCCGCAACCCGAAAACGGAACGGCGGTTTCGGCGGAAGAGGCCAAAGCGATTGCCGACAAAATCGGTTATCCCGTGGTCGTGCGTCCAAGTTTTGTGCTTGGCGGACGGGCAATGGCGATTGTTTATGATGAGCAAACGCTGGACGAATATATGCGGACGGCGGTTGACGCTTCGCCCGAAAAGCCGATTTTGATTGATAAATTTCTGGAACGCGCCGTGGAAATTGATGTTGATGCCCTGGCGGATGAAACGGCTTGTGTAATTTGCGGAATTCAGGAACATATCGAAGAAGCCGGCATCCATTCCGGCGATTCGTCCAGCGTTTTACCCGCACATAAATTACCTGCCGAGCATCTGGACACCATCAAACATTACACCTTAAATCTTGCCAAAGCTCTGAAAGTAAAAGGCTTGATGAATCTGCAATTAGCCATCAAAGACAATCGCGTGTATGTCATCGAAGTCAATCCGCGAGCCTCGCGGACTGTCCCGTTTGTCGCCAAAGCCACCGGCGTTCCGATTGCCAAAATTGCCAGTTTGGTCATGGCGGATGTCAAAACTCTGGCGGAATTCAACCTGCCCGACGTTTTGCCCGTTCCGAAAATCTTTGTCAAATCGCCCGTTTTCCCGTTCAAAAAATTTGCCGGAGTTGACCCGATCTTAGGCCCCGAAATGCACTCGACGGGCGAAGTCATGGGCATCGGCGAAACCTTTGGCGAAGCTTACGGAAAAGCGATGGAGGGCGCAGGATTGACGCTCCCAAACTGCGGTAAAGCCTTCTTGTCCGTCAACGATACCGACAAAGGACAAGCCGTCATCTTAGCCAGACGCTTAAACAATATCGGTTTCAAACTCATTGCCACCTACGGCACCGCCACCCGTCTGAAAGAGGTCGGCTTAGATTGCGAAACTGTCTTCAAAGTCAACGAAGGTCGCCCCAACATCGCCGACTACATCAAACGCGGCGAAATCGCGCTGGTCATCAACACTCCATTAGGCAGAACCTCTCACTACGATGAACAAGCCATCCGCAAAGCCGCGTTGCAATTTAATGTCCCAACCGTCACCACAATGACCGGCGCAGAGGCTTTGATTGAGGCGATATTGTTTAAGTTAAATGAAGAAAAGGTTAGTGTTAGGAGTTTGCAGGAGATTCATAGTGGTAAATCTTTGATTGTTAATTGTTAAAAATGGAAATTGAAAAAAGCGACAATTTATTTGCCGAAATAAGAGAAACAATTCTC
>JANOEF010000460.1:0-1696 GCA_031413075.1 Acidobacteriota bacterium
CAAATAAATGCGAGGTTTCGATCATTGATTACAAAGCCGGGAACGTGATTGCCAAAAAATTATTTGAAAACAATAAGATGAAAAATGATGTGGACACCAATCTCTACCCATCACAATATGTGGTTCTGTATCCATATAGCGAGATAGACGAATATCTCAAGAGTTTTCCGAAATAGGCACTAATGGAAAATTAACAATGGACAATGAAATAAAACTTGTAACTGATTAGGCGATTGGAAGTTTGCACTTGAAAACTCCCCTCCTCAGACGAGGAGGGGAAAGCCCGTGAGGGCTGGGGTGGTTGATTCAACTTCAGCAACTGAGAAATTAAACAGGCGACTACCACCCTGTCGCTATCGCGCCACCCCTCCTCAGCACAGGAGGGGAGTTTTCGAGTCGAGTTTTTGAAAGACCTAATCAATTACTAAAACTTTATTTATCCTAACTTTATCTAAACTGTTGCAAAATATATGTCAAATAATCTGAATAGACGACAACTAATCAAAACGATTTCATTATCGCTCGGAGCCGGGCTTGTCATACCGGCGGAGGCTTTTTCGGAATCGGGCATAGATGCCGAACTCAACGAATCGTTTCAATCGGATTTGGAATTGGATAAACCGATTACCGCCATTACTTTAGGTGCGGGGGCGAGAGGTAATGTGTATGGCAATTATGCCGTCAAATATCCGAAGAATTTGGACATTGTCGGTGTCGCGGAACCAATCAAATTACGAAACGAAAGATACACTAAAAAGCATAATATCTCCGATAAAAACCGATTCGAGACCTGGGAAAGAGTTTTTGAACGGCCGAAATTTGCCGACTCAATAATCATCACGACACCTGATAATCTGCACTATGCCCCCTGTCTGAAAGCCCTCGAGATGGGCTACGATATTTTGCTGGAAAAACCGATTTCTCCGAGTGAAAAAGAATGCCGGGATATTCTGAAGTTAGCGAAAAAGACCGGAAGAATCGTCGCCGTTTGCCACGTCTTACGATACGCACCTTATTTCATTAAACTGCGGGAACTTATTCAGAGCGGGGTTTTAGGCAAAGTTGTTAGCA
Organism: Acidobacteriota bacterium; assembly: GCA_031413075.1. Taxonomy (GTDB): domain Bacteria; phylum Acidobacteriota; class Blastocatellia; order Pyrinomonadales; family Pyrinomonadaceae; genus JAIBCC01. The sequence goes on from JANOEF010000460.1 coordinate 1,072, forward strand.
TCCAACATTTTGAACCGATCCAGCATATCCATATGAGCCACTCGTATGTGAGGGGGAACTGGCACAATAGCAAGACCACGACGCCGATTATTTTGGCTAAATCCTGTCATGATCTGGACATTCTGAGGTGGATGCTTGGTAAACCGAGCAAGAGTATTCAAGCCTTTGGCGATTTGAGCTGGTTTAAGTCTGAGAATGCACCCGCCGGAAGCACTGCACGCTGCACCGATGGTTGCAAAGTAGAGAGTTCCTGCCCTTATTCAGCTTTGAATATTTATCATCGGAAGCGAAGTTGGACGTATGTTTTTGATCTTCCTGAAAACAAAGAAGAACACAGCGAATTTATTCTAAAGCAACTAAAGACAACAAATTACGGCAGATGCGTGTATCGTATGGAAAACGATCAGCCGGATCATTACACAACCAATATTTTGTTTGAAGATAACGTCACGGCCTCGTTTTCAATGGAAGCCTTTACTTCCTACGACGGCCGACGAACTCGCGTCATGGGAACGCTCGGTGATGTGGTCGGAGATATGACCTCGATGACTCATACCGATTTTTTGACCGGCAAAAAATCAGAGTGGAAACAGGAATCAGATGGACACGGCGGCGGCGACTGGCG
>JANOEF010000461.1:0-22057 GCA_031413075.1 Acidobacteriota bacterium
CCATCGTCAGGCGAATGCGAACCCGCGAACCGGCTTTGATTGTCCAACTTCCATCAGCGTTTTGCTTGACATCATCGGCTTTATCAACGCCCTCGTAAGTTCGCAAAACGGTGAATCCATAATCTGCAGGTTCAAGTTTCAAACTCTTCGGCGCATACTTCATTCCGATTCGATAATACAAACGACCTGCGCCTTGTTTATCAATAATCAGATTTGACGTTCCGCCCTGTTCGACCAAATATTTCATCGGAATATTGACTTGATTTGAATCAATCGAGCGTCCTTTGAAAATTTGCTCGCCCGCGTAGGTGTTGCCGAGCCACATTTTCGCCGCAAAATCAGGTGTAACTTTTTCGTAGGCTTGGAAATATTTATCCAAAGCCAACAAAATAAAGACGTTTTCCTGGGTGTTGCCCCAACGGCCTTTGGTTCGTTGAGCCAATAAACCACGCACCAGTTTTGGAACTAAATCATTTTTCGGCTCAGCTTTCAACAAGGCTTCGAGCAGAACGCCGTCCGCCCGGCGATTTGAATACATAATCACCCAGGCTCCGTCACCGTAATCGGTGACAAAGTTGGCAGTGGCGGCGGTTTCAGTCGTGCGATTCATCAAAAAGCGTTTGATGGCTTCGACTTCCGTTGCTGAACCCTGATCATTTGCCAAAACTGAAAGAACCCAGCCTAATGCTTCAAACGGCATTTTTTCAATCGTGGCTTCGGCTAAAAGTTTCTTCGCTTTGGCGACATCCTTTTCGCCCATCAAATCGCGAACGTAAAGCGCGTAAGCCGAGATTGTCCAACGGGTTTGCGGCGAATACCATTCACCCGTGTAATATTTTTCGACATTCTTCGCGTATGTTTTCGATTTGGTCAGCATTTCTTCGGGCACTTTGTAGCCTTTCGATTTTGCCAACTGCAAAGCGTGAGCGACGTGAACTGACATAAACGGAAACTCGTAGCGTTCGCGTTGCTTGCCCCAGAGACCGAAACTTCCGTCTTCGCGCTGACGCGATTTAAGCATTTCGATGTCGTTGGCAAATTGCCGTTTCAATTCGGCATCGGTCGGCATTTCGTTGGCTTTAAAAGCTTTCAAAACGTCTTGCAGTGCCGCGACAGAAATCATCCGCGAAGAAATTTGTTCCGAACACGCGAATTGATATTTGTAGAGATAAATAAAGGCATCCGTCAATTCCTGCAATTGCGTCGAGCTGGTCGTGACCTCTAACCCGCCAAATTGCGGCCAGACGTCACCCGGAGTTTGAACGGGCTGAATGATCGCCCCGTTTTCGTCCGTTGAGCCGTAGGTGGCAAAGGCTTCGGTAGTGGCCGGAGTCCAAACGGGCAGTGAAATTTCGGCCGCGTCTGACCATTTGCCCGAGCTGACCCCGATTTGGAATCGAGCAGTCCCGGCTTTTTCAGCCGAAACCGGGAAACGCACTTCTACCCGGTCATTGGCCGGAACGACAACTTTCTGACCACCGCCATTGGTCAACGTTGCGTTGGTCGCGCGAACCGCAATATCAACCGTCATCGGTTTGTCCGTTTGATTTTGGACCACCACCGGCAATTCGATCTTGTCGCCGAAATTCATAAATCGCGGCGCAGACGGTCGCACCATCAGCGGTTGTTTGGCCGTCAAAGACGATTCGCCTGAACCGAATCGTTTGCCGGTATCAACCGAGACCGCCATGATTCGATAGCGGGTCAGATTGTCAGGTAACTTGATCGGAACGATCGCTTTCCCATTTGAATCCGTTTTGACCGATGGAGCAAATAAAGCCAGCGCATTGAAATTTTCGCGCAGTTTGATCGGCGAATTCGGGTCTTGACCCTTTTCATCTTCTGAGTCCGCCATCACCGACTCTTCCGCCATGATCCCATCATCTTTGCGCGCCCCTTCTTTCTTAGATTCACGGGCAACAGATTTGGCCATCATCGGAGAGGGCGCCGCCCTCCCGCCGGCTAAATCCATTGATTGCATATTTCTGCCATTAATCGGCAGAGATTGGATACGGCTTTTGGCATCGAGCGGATTGCCCAAAAGAATATCTTTGCGCGAGTGGTAATCGGTCACGCCTTCGCCGCGCTCAGTGTAAAAAATTCCCATCGGATCGCCGATTCGGTAGCCGGTCAACGCCAGTACGCTTTCGTCCACGACGACGACTGCCACTTCCGAATTTGCGACAGGTTCACCACGCGAATCTTTAACCTCAACATCAATTTTGGTCTCTCCACCCGGTTCCAGGGTGGTGCTCTGCGGATTGGCAGAAACAGTCAAACGGCGGGAGGCGGTTGAGATTGTCAGATTTAATTGTCCGCTGGCAAACGCCGGACGTTTAGGCAGTTGAGGATCAATCTCGCCTTTGTCATCGCTGCGCGGACTGGCACCAACCAAATCAACCTGAACATAAAGATTCGGCAGATATTTTTCTTCGAGCGGGATTTTAAGCACCGTCGAACTTCCTTTCAACGAAAATCTTTCAGTTTTAACCAATCCATCCCGGCGCAGAGTTAAAACGCCTTCGGCATTTTCAAACGGAGATTGAACTAAAATTTCAGCCACATCGCCAGCGTTAAAATCTTTTTTGTTTGGAATGAGCTGGGCTTCTTCCATTTCGACGTTGCGTTTCGGCGGAGTTTTACCACCCGAAACCCAAACCGTAAATTCAGTTTCATTTGACCGTTCACGGTCATCCATGACCCGTCCGGTGATCGTGTATTGACCGCCGGCTTTGGCGATAAATTCACATTTCGAGACGCTTTCGGTTGATGTCACCGAACAATTCTGTTCATCAACCGTTTCTTCTTTCCACGCGCCTTTGTCGTATTTCCAATCTTTCAAAACCGCTTTTATTTCGGCTTCGCGTCCGGCAATCAATTTACCGTCAATGTCTGAAATGATTGATTCAACCGTGATTTTTTCACCTTTGTTGACAAAGTTACGGGACGATTTCAAGCCGATGTAATAGTCCGAAGGATGCACCAAAACCGTGGTCGCAGAAGCAAATGTTTGACGGTTGACATCCATCACCCGGGCTTCGGCGCGAACGCTGTAGGGGCGCGGGGGATTCGCATCCTCAAAATCAATTTTTAGCAGATGCTTGCCTGCGGCATCAGTCGTTCCCTTAAAACTCTGAGTTGAAGTTTGCGAATAATCTCCGCCGTAACTTCTCCACCACGGCACCCATTTGCCGAAATTGAAGTCGCCGCGATTCGGCGGAGTGTAATTGGTCGGAGTCGAAGTAACAGTCCAATTTGCTTCGGCATTGGCCAAACCGCCACCCGCATAATATTTGGCTTCAACCGATACCATGGCATTTCCTTTGACAAAATGCGGAGCCGGGGTTTCGGTTTTGGCTGAAACTTCAAATTCGGGACGCCGAAACTCCTGAATCTGGAAATAGTGATAAGTTGAATTTCCTGTCAGTCCGGAACTCGTTGACAAAATGACGTTTGTTTGTCCGAGATTGGCGTTATCCGGCAGTTTGAATTTGAAATCAAACGCGCCGAAAGCATTGATCGTCCCGTTTCCTTTGGCGATTTCGTTGCCGCGTGAATCCTGGACTATGTAGCTCAGATCTTTGGCTTTATCACCAAGTCCGGCAATGTCGCCGAGTTTTCCGCCTTCATAAACCCGCAAATATCCTTTGATGGCAACTTCTTCTTTCGGGCGATAAATTCCGCGATCGTTAAAAACAAACCAACGCAGAGAATCTGAGACGCCCTTTTTATACCAACTGCCGTAATCCTGCCAATAATAATCGGAATTCTCGGGCATAAATGCCACATCTTTACCTTTTTTGGCAATCAGCAGATTTTGAATTTTCTGGGATTGGGTGTCAGGCAAAGGCAATCGCAGGATCCCATTATCTGTCGTCTGATTTGATTCTGCCTCAGCGACTTCTTCGATTGGGGTTTCTTCACCATTTTCGTCAAACGCGCTCGGTCCCTGCGATTTTTCCGAACTTCCCCAACTCGTCAGCCATTCCCACCAGGATTTAGTCGAAGTATTTTCCGAAATTTGTTTTTTGACGGGAATTATGCCGTTTGGAATAATTGAAAGTTCGACTCCTGTCAACGGTTTACCGGTTTTGATGTCTGTCGCAAATCCGACCAGTTCCTGATTGTCAACAAAGGCATCCAATCCGATTTGGGTAGATTGGGCCCAGGTCACGAGCCTGGTTCGATCATATTTGTCACGTTTAACCGTCGGTTCAATTTCGATGATCGCGTGTCCGTAGCCGTCATTGAGTGCGGCGGCGACATCAATTCTCGTCTCGACCATCTCATCGGGTTTGTTCTGAATCGGCAAAACTTTATCAACCACGATTTTTCCGGGCATAGGCGGGCGTTTTTGCTCATCATTATTGAGGTAGCGCATGAATTGCCGAAAACCTTCCCAGTCAGACGGCGAAACACGGTAAATTTTTAGTTTTACCGAGCTATAATTGGTCGAAAAAATCGAATAGGTCGGCTTCGAATTCGGGTCGAGAATGACCATCGAACCGCCTTGCGAATAAATATCGGCCGGAGCACTTCCGACCGTGAAAGCTGCATTGGCGGTTTTTCCTAAACTTTGACCGAAAGTATCTTTTAAAGAACCGTCAACTGTTACTTTGTAAGTCGTCCGCCCTTTTTTGGAACCTTGAAAATAAATGAAATTGCCACTTGGATAAACATTTAAGCCCTCGATCGGCGGTTCAATTTTGACCATTTCCTTGGTAAAATTGGCCGCCTCGATCGGATTGCTGAATTGCATGACCCAGGTGTCAAACGGTGAGCAGGTTTTACTTCCCTGATAATTGCACCAGCCGCTCACATATTTCATCGCTCCGTAGGTTCGGAAACTATAACCCTGATCTTTGGCCGTCGGAATCGGACCTTCGGCGGACGGGGTGCCTTTTTGGACAGTAACCGCAATCGGCGAATCAGCCGGGAGTGCGTCTTCGGTCAAGTTTTCATTGGTGACGGCCCGAAAGGCAATCCAGCGTTTGGGTTGGACTTGTTTGGAGTAATAAGAGATGGAGCCGTCTTTGTCAATTTCGGCTTGAGTCGCAAGGCGAATCGGCAATTTTTTGCCATTACTGGTCACAGCAATGGTTTTAATCACCGCTTCCGGGTTAATTTCCTGATCAAACGAAATAAACATCAGCGCATCGCGCCGGGTAATTTGATTCTGCGGAATCATTGTCTGAACCACGGGCGGCGGAGTGGTAAAAGTCCACACTACATCTTTTTGTAAGGTTTGCCCGTTAGCAGATTTGGTTCCGGCCGGCACTTTCGCGGTAAATTTGGTGGCCATCGGAAAACGTTTGGTGGTGTCAAACATAATCGTTTTAGTCCCGAGCCAGCGCCATTTTCCTTCGGTCTGCGGTGACAGTTGAACGGGCTGCACTTTTGCGGCGTCTTCCTGCGAAGTGACCGCCACCATCGGTTGTGAAAAGGTCACATTCAAATCCGGGGCGAGCGGAATTTCACCTTCGGGCGAAAAACGGATAACTTCCAACGTCTGTTTGCTCGGGTCAACGGTCGGCACTCCCGGTTGATCACTCGCCGGAAATTTTTGGGCTATCTTTTTACCCGTTTTCGGAGCCGGCAAACTTCCCTCTCGTTTGGCAAAATCTTTCTGATCATCATCTTGAACCTTGGGCGGAGGAATTCGCTTTAAGAGATTGGCGGTTTCCGATTCGCTCAGCTGATCGCCTTTTGCCGGCGGAGTTATCGTCCGATTTTCCGCCCCCTCCACTCCTTCCGAAAGTCGGAACTTTAATCCGTTTGGTGGTGTCACGTTCATAGTTTTTGATTGTGTTTTTCCGCGCACAGCTTGGGCCTTTGCATCCGCGATCAATTGCAGACCAATCGGCGACAATGCGCCCAGGTAGATTGAAACTACCAAAATAAAAGAAATCAATGCATTAAATCGTCTCATTTTCTTATGTCCTTAAAATTGTTTGACTTTGAGCCATTTCCAAGCCTTCTTATTTTAACCTATTTTTTCTAATTGAACCCAATATTTATCTTTTTTGGATTTTACTTCCCGACTTTTTGAACGCCGAGTTTGGCTAAATCTTGCAAAATTCCCGAAATAAAAAAGCAGAGCTTCAAATTGCCCTGCGGTTAATTATTGCCCCTGCGACTTTTTACTCATGAAAATTGTCAGGACACAGTAGAACCAAATTGTGGATTTTAGATTTTGGATTTTGGATTTTCCCTCGCCCTCCAGTTTGAATTTTGGTTAAGTTACCGATTTTGCTTGGGATAGTTAAAGATTTTAGGCAGTTTGAATCGAATTCGGAAGTCTGCTTCAAACCGTCAACAGCAACCTGAACTTCCAAATTTAGATCTATTGAGACAGATTGAAGTTGGTAAATTATCCGAGAAACTTGGTTTCAAAAATATTGTTGCGACCTAAAATACCTTTCGGGTCAAAAGCTTTTTTGAGTTCCGCCATTTCGTTTAAATATCGTTCGCCATACATTACATACAAATATTTACTTTTGATTTTGCCGATGCCGTGTTCAGCCGAAATAGTCCCGCCCAACATAATGCCCTGCGCGATAAATCGTCCATAAAGTTGCTTGGCTTTAATTGCTTCGTGGTCATCCCGGGGCAAAACGTTGACATGCAGATGATTATCTCCGATGTGACCGAAAATAACGTATTTTAACTGCCATTCTTTCAATATTTTTTTGTAAAACCTGAGCATCGAGGCAAAATTATGATCAGGCACGGCAATATCGGTCGAGACTTTTCGTTGTTTATGTTTGACGATCCATTCGTTGACCGCGACCGGGAGAGCATGACGAAAGTCGCGCATTTTTTGGCGGTCGGCTTCGGTCGTGGTGAACCATGAACCATCAATTTCGGCCTGATGTTTTTCTAAAAGTTCGTTCCATTGTTCAAACAAGATGTCTTCGGTGTGATCATTCGTTTCCTGTTCAAAAAAAACCGCCCCGGACATATTTTCCGGCGTTTCAGGAAATTTTTCCCGGATAAAATTTAAGGCTTCCGCATCAAAATATTCCAGCAGAGTGGCATCAAGGCGATTTTTGACTTCAGATTTTGGATTTTGGATTTGTCGTGATTCAAAAGAAATACTTCTCGCTTCGATGACAAATTCAAGTAAGTTTTTCTCTTCCTTAAAAAAGATAATTCCGCTCAAAAAACCCATTGGTTTGGGTAACAGACTGAACTCGATTTTGGTGATCACGCCAAGCGTGCCTTCACTTCCGATAAATAAATCAATGGCGTCAACTTTGTCAGCAGAAAAATAGCCGCTCGTATTTTTGCGAACATCGGGTTGTAAATAAGTCGGGAGTTTCGCCCTAATTTGTCTGCCGGATCTGGTTGTGATTTCGATAAACCCGCCCGCATCCGAAAAGTTCTGCCCTCGATTCAGATCGAGCATCTCGCCCGTCGGCAAAGCGATTTCGAGCCGCTCAACATACCGGCGAGTTGAACCGTATTTGAAACTGCGTGAACCGCTGGCATTGGTCGCGACTGTTCCGCCCAGCTGGCAACTCCACTCAGTTGGGTCAGGCGGATAAAAAAGTCCTTTGGCTTCAGTCTCTTTTTGAAAATCGGCCAGTATCACGGCCGCTTGAACAGTCGCGGATTTTTCGTTTATCTCTTTGATCTGATTGAGTTTTTCGAGCGAAACCAGATACCCGCCAAACGGCACACAGCCGCCGACTAAACCGGTTCGGGCTCCGGAAATAGTGACGGAAATGTTTTTTTCATGCGCCTCTTTTAATATCTCGGCAATTTCATCAGCATTATTTGGAATAAAAAGTTTTTCGGCATGACCGCCGGACAAATTGCTGGCATCGGTCAAATAATTTTGTAAATCGTCTGTTTGGGTTTTAACTTGCATAGTTCAATTTCAAACTGATTTTAGCATTTCGAGTTAGAAAATCCTATTGTCAATCGAGATGCTAAATGACTTTTCTAAACTTAAGAAAAGATTGACTTTTGATTCTCGAACCCGTTATGCTTAAATAGGTTGTATCCGCTACTGCCCATCTTTCCCCAAAATTATGTCAATCAATCAAAGTATCATTTCTGCTATTTGCGCTGCGGTTGAAAACGAACCGAACAATCCTGAGTTAAGATTTCATTTGGCTTCTTTATTGTTCGATGATGGTCAATTTGCCGAAGCGCTTGCCCAATGTCAAACCATTTTAACCCTTGACCCGACCAATCTTGAGGCTCTCCAAAAAGCCGCGGATTCAGCCGTTAAGACCGGTGATTTAGCCAAATCCGAAAGTTACCGGAAATTATTAAATGCGCTCAAAAGTGAAACGACTCAGCCGCCGCCCAAACCGGGTTTGGAAGTTTCACTCAGCAAAGACGAATGGGCCGACGTCATTGACGATACTCCGCAACCTGAACGAGAACCTTTGAAAGAATCAGTCACCGGCTTTGGTAAAGATGCCGAGGATGACAACTTCTTTTTTGACACTGAAATTCCGACCATCCGTTTAGAAGATGTGGCCGGCATGGAAGCAGTAAAAAGACGCCTCAATCTGGCATTTCTGGCTCCGCTTAAGAATCCCGAAATGATGAAACTTTACGGTAAATCTTTGCGCGGAGGACTGCTTTTGTATGGTGCTCCGGGCTGCGGAAAAACCTATATTGCCCGGGCCGTAGCGGGCGAACTCGGGGCAAAATTTATCAGTATCGGATTGGCTGACGTGTTGGATATGTGGATCGGGAGCAGTGAAAAGAATATTCACGAGGTTTTTGCCCGCGCCCGCCGCCACGCGCCGTGTGTTTTATTTTTTGATGAAATTGACGCCCTCGGCAGAAAGCGGAGTCTGACCCGCCACACAAGTCACGGGACAATCAATCAATTGCTGGCGGAACTCGACGGGATCAATCAGGAAAATGACGGGGTGTTCGTCCTCGCCGCCACTAATCATCCGTGGGATGTGGATACCGCACTGCGCCGCCCCGGCCGCTTAGACCGGACGGTCTTAGTTCTCCCTCCCGACCAGGTAGCCCGCGAAGGTGTTTTGAATCTCCATCTGAGAGGTCGTCCGATTGACGGCACGATAGATGTCGGCGCAATTGCTAAACAAGCCAACGAATTTTCGGGCGCAGACCTGGCCTATCTGGTTGAATCAGCGGCAGAGTTTGCCATGGAAGATTCGATCATGTCGGGCAATGTCCGTTCCATCACTCAAAAAGACTTCTTGCGCGCCTTACGCGAAGTCAAACCCAGCACCCGCCCTTGGTTTGAGATTGCCCGCAACTACGCCATGTTCGCCAACGAGGGCGGAATCTATGACGAACTGCTCGAATATCTCAGACAAAATCGCTTACTCTAAATTATGGAAATGTCTGCTGATGCCAAAAAATACTATCGCCTGATGACCTGATTTTGATTCTAGGCATCGGTTGTATTTACTTTGAAAACCCGCCCTTTTAAGCAAATGACCCAACCAGCTGATTCAACCAATTATCTTGAGCGCGCCCAGAAACTGATCGAAGTCAATCGTTTTAGCGAAGCCATCCCGGTTTTAACCAAAGCCATCACCGAGGCCCCGCAGGATTATGACGCGATGTGTAATTTGTCTTTTTGCTTTTGTCAGCTCGAAGAAAACAACAAATGTCTCGAATATGCGGAAAAAGCTATTGCTATTGACCCCGCATCCGAATGGGCTTACCGACTTAAAAGCATAATGTTAGCCCGCAAAGGTCATCGCAAAGCATCCCTCGAGTTTGCCCAAAAAGCCGTCTCGGTTGAACCCGACAACGAGCTGGCGGTAGGTAATTTGGTCTATGCCTATTTGAATACTGACCGATTAGTCGAGGCTCGCGAAATTGCCGAACAACGGCTGGAACTCTCGCCCGATTCCGAAGAAAGTCATTATTTATTTGGACTGGTCGAAAAGTCGTTTCAAAATTATCCTGAAGCCGAAAAATGGTTTCGGCAAGCCCTCGAAATTGCCCCTAATTTTGCCGAAGCGCGAAATATGCTGGCGTTTACGATACTCAAACAATCAGACCGGGGCGAGACTCAAGAAATTCAAGAACTAGAAACTCGAGGATTGGAACATATGCTCGAATCGGTCAAAATTGACCCGAATAATCAAAGAGTTATCGAAAATATCAAAAGCCAGTTCGATAATTCGTTGTTTTATTTTTCGATGATTTATCTTACTCCCTTCGTGGTGTTTGGTTTGTTGGTGACTCCGATTGTCACCGTTTTGGCCGGTCTATTTATGTTTGGAATTTTGGTTCACCTCATCCGGCAAAACAATCGCCGCTTTGAAAAACTTTCGCCTGAATTGAAAAATCTGCTGAAAGTTAGAAACTATGCTTATTTTTTAGGTGAAAAAACTGCCAGATTTTTTTATGGCGGTTTTGAATTTCTGAAAATGCTCTGGATCCAATACCTGATTGCCTTGGCAATTTTTCTCTGCTCCGTTTTCAGTCCTTTTGGAACAGAACTCGATAATTTTTATTTCATTATTAAAATTCTTTTTTGGGGAAATCTATTTTGGATCTTTAATCGAATCACTAAATTTGCCGATCCCCCCAAACAAAGCTAAGCAGGTCAGCAAAAGTTTTACGACCTTTGGAAAAATCAAGAAAAGTTTGCAAATAGCTGATTAACTTTGGTTTTTGGGTTTTATTTATTGTCCATTGTCCATGGTTAATTGTGCATTGGTGCTTAGTTGTGTTACCAAACAAACTTGTGTTACACTCCAGACACTTTTTTTTAAGAAAATCTAATTGGTATAATTTATGTATCGAAGATTCACTATCTTTTTACTGATTCTGTTGGCAATTTCCGCTTGTCAAAATTCAACCGTGAAGACCAACCAAACAAACGCAAATTCTAAAACAACTGAACCTGCTTCTAACGAAATTCCTAACCGTAAATGGTGGAAAGAAGCAGTTGTCTATCAAATCTATCCGCGTTCGTTCAAGGATACTAACGGCGACGGAATTGGTGATTTGAAAGGGATTACGGAAAAACTTGACTACATTAAATCGCTCGGCATTGATACGGTTTGGCTCAATCCTATTTTCTCGTCGCCCAATGATGATATGGGTTACGATGTTTCGGATTATCAAAACATTATGAAGGAATTCGGGACGATGGAAGATTTTGACGCGATGCTCAAAGGATTCAAAGAGCGCAAAATCAAAGTGGTTTTGGATTTGGTCGCCAACCATTCTTCGGATGAACATCGTTGGTTTCAGGAAGCGAAAAAATCGCGCGATAATCCGTATCGAAATTATTATCATTGGTGGCACGAAGAAGACGGAAAACCGCCGAAACGAGTCAGCTTTTTCGATCCGGAAGGCGATGCTTGGCAATATTCGCCCGAAACAAAATCCTATTATCTACACTATTTTTCCGACAAACAGCCTGATTTGAACTGGGAAAACCCAAAGGTTCGTCAAGAAATGTATTCGATGTTGAAATTCTGGTTTGACAAAGGTGTGGACGGTTTTCGGATGGACGTTATCCATTTTATTTCCAAAGATTTACCGTTCAAAGAAATTCCGGCTGAATTTAACGGCGATTACGGAAAATTATACGGAAGCGGTCCGAAACGCCACGAATATGTGCAGGAAATGTATCGCGAGGTTTTATCTAAATATGATGTCATGACGCTTGGCGAAGCAGGCGTGGGAATGCAGGATGCGCTTGATTTTGTTGCCGATGAACGTCAAGAATTGAATATGATTTACCACTACGAAGGTGTCTCGCTCGGCTATTCGCCCAAAGGCAAAAAAATCATAGATCCGAAAGGTTGGAAATTGACCGACTTCAAAGACGTTTATACTCGTTGGGACAAAAATTTTGCCGAAAAAGGTTGGAACACGGTTTATCTTGGCAATCACGACCAGCCACGAATCGTGACCCGGTGGGGAAATGATACGCCCGAATTCCGCGAATTGTCGTCTAAAATGTTGTCAACGTTCCTTTTAACCCAACGAGCCACACCTTATTATTACCAAGGCGATGAACTTGGGATGACGAACATCAAATTTGACAACATCGAAGATTATAAAGACATCGAAACCATCAATTGGTATAAACAAGTCAAAGCCGAAGGTGGCGATTTAAAGGAATTTCTCGATTCACACAAAATTTCTGCCCGTGACAATTCACGAACACCGATTCAATGGGATAATACTGTAAACGGAGGATTTACCACCGGAACGCCGTGGCTCAAGGTCAACTTCAACTACGAGAAAATAAATGCCGCCGCACAGGAAAAAGACGAAAATTCAACCTTGAATTATTTTCGCAAATTGACCGAGTTGCGTAAGAAAGAACTAACTTTGGTGTATGGAAAATACACCTTGATTGATGAAAAAAATGAAAATGTCTATGCCTATACCCGCGAGTTAAACGGGAAGAAATTATTAATTTTATTGAACTTTAAGCCGACCGAGTCAACCGTCAAAACCGACCTGGATTTGAACAAAACCAAAGTTTTATTGGGCAATTACAAAGATTTTTCGACCGATGGAAAATTAAAACCATATCAAGCGGTGATTTTGGAATTATTAAAATAATCTTCTTCATTTCCATTCAGAAATTATGTAAAAGTTGCTGGCGCGAGAATGTTGGCAAGTATTGTTTTAATTTCCGTGTCTTGCGCGAATTCGGCTGGGTACTTTTTCCTGACCGGAAAATCTTACAGAACTGCAGCAGAGGCAAACGGCACTAAAATTTCGCGTTTGACGTAGCTATTTTGATCCCCTTCAAAACTTATTTTTAATTGCTGGGTGGGAAGCACTGCAGTAAAACCAATTTTATCAGCTCCCTTCAAAAGACGTGGGGATTTGACATTCAAATCATAAGTTTGCCCGCCTCTGCCTTCCAAAACTAAAAATAACCCGTCCGCCCTCGGTTGTGATTTGATAATTCGCAACCCGTTGTTTTCCTGTCCCGCCACTAAATTTGGGATGTTCCAATAAACATCCGTTCCGTCATCAAAAAGATAGATAATTTCAGTCGCCGCGAGGGTCGCCTCAAACAGGATTTCGGCTTGTTGAATATCGCCCAATTGTTTGATTTGAAACGGAACTTTCCGGCTCGCAACCGTCACACTTTTGACTTTTGCATCCAGCGGAAATGATGGCGCAAGGATTAAGCTGCTCGCTGAGTCAGGTGATTTTCGAAAGACTGCAATCGTCAACTTCCCTTTCTCACGAGTGACCTTAAAATCTAAATAATTTCCCCCAGCGCGGATTGAATTAGCTTCGTATCTATTCCAATGAGCCGGAACCTGCGGGGCAAATTTGACCGTTTTCCCGCCATTTGAAATTTCAATCCCAAACATCCCGCGCAAAATGGGCGAAATGACCATTGCTTCCGACCAAACTTGATGATGCGAAGAGCGTCCAAACGGAGTGTTAAAATCGCCTGATAAGAGTTCGGTGACAAAGCCCAGTGCGTTTGTGTAGGTAAGTAAACTGTTGGCCATCAAAGCCTGATGCCCAATATGTGGACGACCGTAATTGTAGGCCGCCAATGATTGCCAGCCGGTAAAAAGCCCCCAAACTGAACCGTGATGATATGAGAGGGGATCATAAAGCCGGCTGTCGTCGGCCAGAATTCTGGCGCCCCAGTCAGTTGCAATTTTGGCACTTCCCAGCCGATCAATTTGTTTTTGCGCCCGCTCATTGTTTTCCATTGTCCGCCACCACATCGGGACGGCCGGGAGCACCGTATCTTCATCGTATAATGTCCTAGTTTGCAATTCGTCAAGCCTTTTTTGCCGTCGTTCAAGATGTGGTCCGGGTTCGGCCTTTACCGGTTCTTTGCGTGGGATTTGTGTCGCATAAGCATAAAAACCCCGGTCATCCAGCCAATAAGTTTTTTCCATCGCCGCCCGGCATTTTTCGGCGTTATTTTTGGCTCTTTCGGCGGTTGCCGGATCGCCCAAAACCTGAGCCATGCGGGCTAAACTGCGCGAAGCTTCGATCCAGACCCCCTGCAGATAAATCTCTTCGTGCGGCGGGTAAAGCGCACCGCCTTCGACCCAGCCGTGTCCGAATTTTGTGTTTTCAATCAATCCGTTACCATCGGTGTCGGTCGCTTCTTCAAATTTGTAGGCTTTAAGCATCGAATCCCAATTAGCTTTCAAATATTCAAGATCGCCTCCGGTTTCGTATAAATCTTTATTAACGATGATATACAAAGGCGTCGCATCGGTTGAATTCCAGGCGTATGGATAGCCTTTCCACCAATCAATAAGGGTTGCGCTTTGCGAAATTTCGTGCGGGATTTTACCATCGTCGCGCTGATATTTTTTTAGAAAATCAAGCGCCTGTTTGGAGGTTGAAAAATCACCGTAGGAATTGATGGCCAAAGCCGTCCACATCGAATCACGTCCAAAATACCAGGCAAACCCCGGGCGTTCCGATTCGCCCGAAGTGCGAAAACCCGCGACTAACCCGGTGCCCAAAAACGGATTGGTCGCGACACCTTTTTCAGTTCCGATCTTTGCCCAATCATAGGCTGTATTCAAACGCTCATCAGGAGTTCTGATATTTGCGGTTTTATCGAGAAAACTATCGTAATATTTGACGTTTTGTTCATACAGCGGAATCGCATTGGTCAATAATTTATGATAATTTTCGACTGCTTTCGCCCGACCTTCGGTGCTTCCAGTGATAATCACAGGGATAAAATTTCGTTTTGCTTCCTCAGTGGAGATTTGGATTTGATAACGGACCGGAACGTCTTTCGGCTCTTCTTGATATGGCATTAATGAAATATCTTTGGCCTCGGGAGTGCCGACAATCCCAAAAAATTTCTGCGTTTCTTCGCCAATATAATAATATTTTTCTTTTTCGTCCTGTCCGTAGAAACCCGTCATCATATTCCCTGCCCACATCAATTTGAGTTTCGGACGAAATGCGACATCAACCGTCATTGGCAAGGTTGTCTGGATGTCCAGCAAAATTAACAGCCCTTGTTCATCAACCGGAGCGTAAACAATCTGTTTGACGGTAAAAGCGGCGTGCGAATAAGTAAAAGTGGTGGCTTCGGGGCGGACATTGATGCCGGTCAACAAATCCGAACCGCGAAAGGGCAGATTGTAGCCTTCGATTCTGAAATAAAATTCGAGATCATCCAGAATCTTCATCGGATAAATCCAGGCTTCCAGATTACGATGTTCATAACCGAAGGCTGCGGATTTTCGCCCGATAACATCATAAAACGAACCATTTTGTGAGCGTCTTGACAGTTCCAAACGACTCTTGGACAGATTCTGCTTGGGAATCAACTTAGTTGAATTTTGGGCTGCTGCGCCATTTGAATATAGCAAAAAAAAGAACAGAACCAATAAAAATTGAGTCAATATTTGATTTCTTGTCATAGATTTATTTCAACCACGAACTAAGCACCAATGCACAATCAACACTGGACAATTAACAATGGACAATGGACAATAAAGAAAACCCCAAAATGCTATGTTGGGATACTCCCAACGCTATTAAATTTATCGCTTTCAGTGATTTTAAGCAATAATTTAACTACTTTTAACAAGCCTTCGAGACAGACCAGTCTTTTTCAACATTTTGTGGAATTTGGTCAAATTTTAGCGTAGAATAATTGCCGAGCCAATGAACTATCTGCAAACCGGACAATTTCGCGGGGAAACCTATCAAACCATTGCTTTTGACGGAATTACTGCGACTGAAACCGAGTATAATTACAAGTTTATTGATTGGCATTATCTCGAAAATCCGTATTTTTCGCTGACGACTTTGGGAACTTGTCACGACAGCAACCGGCGCGAAACCTTTGAATGTGTGCCAAACTCGTTGCTCTTTCATAATTGTCAGGAGCCTCATTACAATTCAAAAACAGACAGCCTGACCCTGGGTTTTCAAGTTGAATTAACTCAGGACGGGTACAAAAAATTTGAAGTTGATTTGGGCAAACTGCCCAAAAGGGCGATTATCAGCCATCCGAACTTTAAACTTCCTTTTTACAACATTTACAAGGAATCTACGGAGTTGTTTACAAAACTACAAATTCAGTTAGTGAACGATTTTTCTTTCAAATAAAGGTTTTCGGAGTGGATGCAAAGGTCAAAAGATAAAATAATTTGGAGTAATTATGATAAAAGAATTTATGAAAAACATATCCACAAAGCGGATTTTGCTTTCGCTTCTGAGCATTTTCCTTCTGATTTCGTCCAATTTAGCCCAAACAGCCGAAAAAGTTGACGATTTCATCAAATCAGAAATGCAGAGACAAAATATTCCTGGCGTTTCAGTAGCGGTTATCAAAGACGGCAAGCCAATTAAAATCAGAGGTTATGGGTTAGCAAACGTCGAGACAAACGCTCCTGTGACAACTGAAACGGTTTTTAAGATCGGTTCGATCAGCAAACCGTTGATTGCGATGGGAATTATGCTGCTGGTTGAAGAAGGCAAAATTTCGCTTGATGATAAAGTCGGTAAATATCTGGAAGGAACGCCGGAAACGTGGAAAGACATCACCGTTCGGCATCTGCTTTCGCATACTTCGGGAATTATTCGTGAAGCTCCCGGCTTTGATCCCGCCAAAATTCAGTCGGATGCCGATGTTATCAAAACAGCTTATCAATCGCCTCTGGTTTTCACGCCCGGTGAAAAATATCAATACTGCAATGTCGGTTATTTTTCGCTGGCGGAAATCATCCGCCAGGTTTCGGGCAAACCTTGGAGCGAATTTCTGTCGGAACGCATCTTCAAGCCGTTTGGAATGAATTCAACCCGCACCACGACGTTTGACGAAATTATTCCGCATCGAGCTAACGGTTATTCATTCAGCAACAACAAGTTATCAAATTCCGAAGTTTATTTGGCGTTACGTCCGAGCGGTGCTTTTTTATCAACGATCTCTGACTTGGTGAAACTGGAAAATGCTTTAGCCGGAAAAAATTTTCTCAAACCTGAAACCCGCAAAATGATGTGGACACCATTTAAATTTAACAGTGGCACAGATTCAAATTATGGCTTAGGCTGGACAATTGACGAAGTGAACGGCAGAAAACGCATCGGTCACGGCGGAAGTCTAAATGGCTTTAAGTCGCATTTTGCCCGATTTGTTGAAGATGGAATAACGGTCATCGTTCTCACAAATTTGGCTCAGGTTGATCCGGCTGAACTTTCAAAAGGAATTGCCGCTCAATATATCCCGGCATTAGCAAAAACTAAGGCAATGGCTTCCGCAAAATAAAATCAAGGTTGGGTGAGGACAATTGATGAAACAATATTGAATAACTTAAGCACCAATGCACAATTAACCATGGACAATGGACAATGAAGAAAAACCAAAACGAAAGTGACTCAACTATTTGCACACTTTTCTTGATTTTCAATCTGGCGCAAAACTTTTGCTGACCTGCTTAAAGCGTTCAGAAGTCGGTTGGAACATCAAAATGTTTCGAGTAGTTACCGAAACCCTTGAAACCAAACTTTCGTATTAAGCTCAGATAAAATTCTCTTGATCAAAAGTTTATGAAACAAAAAACTCTTATATTTCTAACTGTTTGTTTGATTTCTTCGCAAACGTTTTTTGCCCAAAATATCGCGGCCACCGCCAACGAAATCAGGCAAAAAACCTTTGAGCAGGTTTGGACGACGGTTAATGAAAAGCATTTTGACCCGACATTTGGGGGAGTTGATTGGAAAAACGTCCGCAAAATTTATGAGCCAAAAGCTCTGCAAGCCAAAACGGACGATGATTTTCACGCAGTTTTACGGCAGATGCTGGGCGAATTAAAACTTTCGCATTTCAGTGTTTTTCCGACCCAAACTGAGATCAAAACAGAAGACCTTTTGCCGGGCAGAAGCGGTTTTGAGATGAAAATTATTGAAAACCAACCCGTAGTAAGCAAGGTGAAAACAGAAAGCAATGCTGAGAAAAGCGGAGTTAAAACAGGCTTTAAATTAGTCGCAATTGAAGGAAAAACTGTCTCGGAACTGCTCAAATCTTTGGAAGAAAGTTTTTCCAAACGTCCGATCCCTGAACCACAGAAAAAATTTTATCGGGAGCGGATTTTGATGAGCCAGATTGATGGTAAAGCAGCTTCGCAAGTTAAATTACTGTTTCTAAATGCTGAGAATAAAGAGATTGAAATCAATTTAACGCGCCAATCATATTCGGTTGAGCATTCGCAGCCGATGGGAAATTTCCCCTCACAAGAAGTTGTTTTTGAATCGAAAATCCTCGAAAACAATATCGGTTACATTCATTTCAATATGTGGCTGATTTCGCAAATGCCGAAAATTCGCAAAGCCCTCAGCGAAATGAAAGGCACTCGCGGAATTATTTTTGATCTGCGCGGAAATCCGGGCGGGGTCGGCGGATTAGCCAGTGGTGTCGCCGGACTTTTGTGCAGCGAACAATCGTCGCTTGGAACGATGAAATCACGTGATTCAGAAACGAAATTTGTGGTTTATCCACAAAAAGAAGTTTTTAGCGGAAACATTGTGATTCTGACCGATTACGGATCGGCTTCGACCAGTGAAATTTTTGCCGCCGGCATGCAGGACATCGGGCGTGCCAAAATCGTCGGAGAAACTTCGGCCGGCGCGGTGCTGCCTTCGGTTTTCGTAAATCTCCCGACCGGAGCTATTTTTCAATATGCCGTGTCGGATTATAAATCACCCAAAAAGGTCTTAATCGAAAATCGAGGCGTGACGCCTGATTTCGAAGTGATCCAAACCCGTCAAGCATCGCTCGCAGGTAAGGATTTGCCGCTTGAAACTGCCGTCCAACTAATTACCAAAGGAAACTAATATGAAACTGAACATCCTATTTTTATTAATAAATTCGTTAATTTTTACTTACCCGGTGTTTGCCCAAAAAGATGAAAAGGTTAAATTACCGAATGTCGAAACGATCATCAAGAAATACGTCGAAGCGGTCGGCGGAAAAAAAGCTATCGAAAAACAAAGTTCCCGCCTCATTAAAGGCACGCTCGAAATGGCACCGATGGGATTGAAAGGAACAGTCGAGATTTCAACCGCTGCTCCGAATAAATCCTATACAAAATCGAACATTGCCGGAATCGGCGAACTGATCGAAGGCTTTGATGGAAAAACCGGCTGGTCAAATAATCCAATTCAAGGCTCACGCGAGAAAAAAGGTGATGAATTATTGCAAACGCAACTGCTTAACGACTTTTTCCGTGACTTACATTTTGAAAAACTCTATCCGCAAATGGAGGTCAAAGGCGTCGAAAAACTTGGTGAAACTGTTGTTTACGTGGTCATCGCGACGCCGGCGGGGCTGGCGCCCGAAATTTTTTATTTCGACAAACAAACCGGATTGTTGCTTCGTCAAGACTCAACCTATGTTTCGCCCGAAGGAACATTTAATTTGCAAACAACCTATGAGGATTATCGGGAGGTTGACGGCATTAAAATTGCTTTTAAGGTCAAGGCTAAAAACCCTCAATTTGAAATAATTACCACAATTACCGAAGTAAAACACGGGTTTAAATTTGACGAGACAATATTTTCACAACCAAAATAAACTCAGTTAGGGTCACGAAACCGTTTCTTGCAGAATCACTGAAGATACAGGGAAAAGAGCAAAATCTCCCGTTTTTTGCTCTTTTTTCAAATTAACTTTTTCATTTCTGCGCTTTAATGCGGTTAGCGGACGAAATAATTCTTAACCCGAATTCAGGTAAAAAAAGAAAAGCACTTTTGTGAATATGCCAACATCAAATTGAGTTTTTGACCGATAAACAGCATAATCATTTCCACAAAAACACCGAAAATGTGCTTATATACGCACATTTTCCCAATTTTAATGATCGGCCTTTGAACGAAATGACTAATAACTTTCTAATCACATCCGACTTTTCCCGTGACGAAATCGAATCGCTGTTCGATTTGGCTTTGCAGTATAAAAACAAAAATGTTTCCGATAAACCTTTGTCGGGAAAATCAATCGCCCTCGTCTTTTTTAATCCGTCTCTGCGGACTCGGACTTCGATGCAGGTTGGGATTTACGAACTTGGCGGAAATGCGGTCATACTCGAACCCGGCGGAACATCGTGGACACTTGAGCATCGGGACGGGGTGGTCATGGACGGTAATAAAACGGAGCATTTGAAAGAGTTTGTCCAGGTTTTAGAACGCTACGTTGCGGCAATCGGCGTGCGGACATTTGCATCGCTCGAAGATTGGAGTTTGGATCGCACCGAGCCGATTTTGTCTGCCTTTGCCAAATACGCGACCAAACCGATCATCAACCTCGAATCGGCAATGCACCATCCCTGTCAGTCGCTCGCTGATATGTTGACAATTCGCGAAAATCTCGGTAATGAACCTAAAAAAGTTTTGCTGACCTGGGCCTGGCACCCAAAACCGCTCCCGATGGCGGTCCCGAATTCGTTTGCTTTGGCGGCGGCTCAGATGGGGCACCAACTCACTATCGCGCATCCGAAAGGTTATGGATTGGACAAAGAACTGATGGCTCAAATTGAGCACCAGGCGGCACTTTCAGGCGGTCGCATCGAAATCACAAATGATGTGAATAAAGCATTTATTGACGTAGAAATTGTTTATGCAAAATCCTGGGGAAGCAGGAAATTCTATGGCGAGGCAAGCAAGGATGTTGAGTTTCGTTCGAATCTGAGAGCTGATTGGATTGTTGACGAAGCAAAAATGAGCCGGACCACCAATGCGCTTTTTATGCACTGTTTGCCGGTCCGGCGAAATGTGATTGTGACCGATGGAGTGATTGATTCGGTTAATTCAGTAGTCATTGATGAAGCCGAGAATCGTCTGCACATTCAGAAGGCAATTATGACTAAATTGATTCAATGAACCATTGTTTCATTAGTTAAGTGCAATCAAACAAGGGATTAAATTTTTCAATATCAATTGAATCATTCATCTACATTTTCTTTTTCTTAGGATTAGCGGTTTGAAAAAAATATTGATAAAGTATTTTCGATCGGAGAATTAACTAATCTCGAAGATAGAATTGCCGAAATTGTAAACATTCGACAATGGCTTAAATAATTGAATTCTTTATAAATGATACAAAAGAAACTAGACCTTTTGCGCGAAGCACTTCCCTATATTCAACGATTTAAGGGGAAAACATTTGTGGTTAAATTTTCGGGTAAAGTTACTGAAAACAAAGAAAATCTGGCTTCGCTGGCGGAAGAATTAGCCTTGATTCACCAGGTTGGGATTCACGTCTGCGTGATTCACGGCGGAGGCAAGCAACTTACGCAGCTGGCGCAGAAACTTGGTGTCGCTCAAACCGTCATTGACGGTCGCCGGGTAACTGACGATGACACTTTAGAACTGGCCAAGATGATTTTTGCCGGCAAGATCAATACTGAGATTTTGGCGGCTTTGCGACAACGCGGAACTGATGCAGTCGGACTTTCCGGTGTGGACGGCGATGTCATATCAGCCGTCAAGCGACCGCCGAAAGAGGTCTTGAATCGTGAAACTGGTGTCACACAAACAGTTGATTTTGGGAACGTCGGCGATGTCGTAGAAATCAACGAAAAATTATTGAAATTATTGCTCGAAAATGATTACTTGCCCGTCATTTCATCGCTCGGCGCAGACGATCAGGGACAAATTTTCAATATCAACGCCGATACCGTAGCCGCTGAAATCGCTGTCAAACTAAAGGCGGAAAAACTCGTCCTGCTTTCCGATGTCAACGGAATTTATCTTGATCCGAATGATGAAACAACCAAACTATCGCGGGTGACGGTCAAGGATGCCGAAAAGATTATCGTGGACGGGACTGCAACCGGCGGAATGATCCCGAAATTGCAGAATCTCATTTCCCTTCTCAATCGCGGGGTCAAATCTGCCCATATTATCAGCGGAAACAACCGAAATGCTTTGCTGGCCGAAGTATTCACGGATGAAGGAACGGGAACGATGCTGACCGCATTGTAAGGAAAAAGGCAAAAGGCAAAAGGCAAAGGTATGGGCGATGAAAAACTTGAAAAAGAGACTATTTCAAAGGGAAATGATGATAAAGTTTTTGATATTCGTGAACGAACTTTTTCTTTTGCTGTTAGAATAGTCA
>JANOEF010000462.1:0-4092 GCA_031413075.1 Acidobacteriota bacterium
GTCACGGTTCCGGTCGGAACAACTCTGGACGGAGCCAAAGTCAAACTGCAAAAACACCGCATTGAAAAACTTCTGGTGGTTGACGACGAAGGACTTTTAAAAGGTTTGATCACGGTCAAAGACATCCAAAAAGCCATTAAGTATCCGCTGGCGGCCAAAGATGATTTAGGCAGATTGCGGTGTGCCGCCGCTATTGGCGCGACCGGGGACTTTCTGGAACGGGCCGCCGCTCTCATAAATTCGCGGGTTGATGCGATTGTGATTGATACCGCTCACGGACATTCTTCGCGGGTTCTCGAAGCGGTTAAAATGGTCAAGAAAAAATTTGGAGTCGAAGTCATTGCCGGAAATGTGGCTACTGCCGAAGCTGCTCAAGAATTGATAAATGTTGGGGTTGATGCGGTTAAGGTTGGAATTGGGCCTGGAAGTATCTGCCTGAATTCAAAGGCTTTAGTGTTGATGCACGACAACAGTGTCAAACAAATTTGTGATGTACAACTTGGCGAAAAAGTTATTACACATCTTGGACGAGCGCGAACGGTGACCAAAACTTATCGCCGAAAATATCAAGGCGAAATGATTGAAATAAATGCAGCAGGTTGTCCTGATAAAATTCAGGCAACCCCAAATCACGAGTTTTTAGCCGTTACTTTTGACGTTTCAAATAAGACCAGAGAGAAAAACGGAGCAAAATATTTCTTTTCTAAACTCAAGTATAACAAAGGGTTGAAATGGGTTCGGGCAGACGAATTAAAAAAACAAGATGTTTTAGTAATTCCCAAACAAAAATATCTGGCTGAAACCTGCTTTTTTGATTTGCTTGATGCTGTCCCGCACTACAAATTTGATAATGAAATGATTTGGGCTAATAAACCAAGCCGAAATATCAATGTTGAAAATTATTTTACAATCGCAGAAAAATTTGAAACCTCCGCCAGAGTAATTGGAACAATCGTCACAAACAAACGAAAACTTGTTGATAATATTTCAATGGAGGTCAATAAATATCTTGTAGAAACAAACTATCAGCGCGAGATTTTACCCAGAAAGCTTAATCGTTTCATATTTTTAGACCCAAATTTAATGAGGCTTATCGGATACTACACAGCCGAAGGTTATATTGTGGGTAATGAAAATAATCGTCAATTACGCTTTGCCTTTAATGAAAATGAAACTGATTTTCACCGAGATGTAAAAGATTTAGTAGAAAAAGTTTTCGGTTATTCAGAAACAACTTTTCGTCCAACTAAACGTCACGCAGTTGAAGTAACAATCCATAACCACGCCATTGCCAAGTTTTTTGAAGCCTTGATGCCGAAAGGTGCAATTAATAAAAAATTGCCGGAGTATATTTTGAATCAATCAAAGGAAAATCTCCGGCAATTTCTGATTGGCGCACTTCGCGGGGATGGTTATTTGAAAGATCCGCGTCGGATTGGTTATAAAACTGCTTCGCCCCATCTCGCACATCAAATTGCTGAAATATTTATGCGACTGGGCTATTTGGCTTCGGTGCAGAGTTATGAGCCTCGACAAGATAACTATACGACAAGCTATTATGTTCGGATTGGTGGCGAACAAGCCAAACGATTTGCTCAAGATTTTTCTGAATTAAATCTAGACTTTCCGAAATGCATCCGACATAAACAAGATGTTTTCGCTGATGACAATTATTTTTATGTCGCGATTCGTTCAATCAAAACATTAGAAAATCAAGAATTAGAAGTTTTCAATATTGAAGTCGAAGAAGACCATACTTACATTGCAAATCGAGTTGCTGTTCACAATTGTACCACCCGGGTTGTGACCGGGGCCGGAGTTCCGCAAATTATGGCGATTATGGACTGTGTCAATGCCGCCAAAGGCTCGGGTGTTCCAATTATTGCCGACGGCGGGGTAAAATTTTCGGGAGATGTTTCCAAAGCTATCGCGGCCGGTGCGGATTCGGTCATGATCGGCTCGCTTTTTGCCGGAACCGCCGAAGCTCCGGGCGAAGTTATTCTTTTCCAGGGCCGCAGTTTTAAATCTTATCGCGGAATGGGTTCAATCGGCGCCATGAAAAAAGGTTCAAGCGACCGATATTCCCAGGAAGGAACCGTTTCTGATACAAAATATGTTCCCGAAGGAATCGAAGGACGCGTCGCCTACAAAGGAACTCTGGAAGAAATTGTGACCCAACTGGTCGGCGGACTGAAAAGCGGAATGGGCTATACCGGATGCCACACCATTAAGGAAATGCAGGAAAACGCCAAATTTGTCCGGATCACTTCGGCAGGTTTGCGCGAATCCCACGTCCACGATGTAATAATTACCAAAGAAGCCCCGAATTATAGTGCCGAATCGTAAAAACATCGTCCACGAAAAAACACGAAGCTTCTTAAATCATAAAAGATTGTTTTCGCCCGCGAATAAACGCGAATTGACGCGAAAATAAAACCAAAAACGAATTCAATTTTCATTTTTTCGTGCTTTTTCGTGTTCTTTCGCGGGCAATTTTTCTTTGTTTTCCCTTCGTGTTGTCTTAGAAGTTGTTTGAAAACTCTGATTTATTCCTTTTTTTTGTCACCAAAGGTGACTGGCAATATAGCGTAGCGAGAATCGCTACGTTTGGTTAAAGAAGACATTCCGTCTCTGACAGAGACGAACAAATAAATGTTGATTGTGCGTCACTTACAGCGACGGAATGTTTGCTTTGCCTAACGTCGGGATGCTCCCGACGCTATTAAATTAGTCACCTTCGGCGACAAAAACGACAAATCTTAGAGACTTAAACAGACTCTAATGAAAACTATGCACCGGACGTTCCGATTTTAGGGGAACTTCGATTTCGCCGAACTATTTTTTTGTGTAAGTCCCATCGGCCGATACACCCATCCCAAATCCACAATCCATATCAGTGCCAGATTGTTTGACGATCAACTTTCCGCCCGTGAATTTCATGGTGAACCTGCAATTTTCAAAGTCCTTCGGGGAAAAAGTAGCGTCTATTCCATTGATATTTGCTACACCATCAGCCGTCCCTGCGTTTGTGGTTCTTTCGTTGAATATCGAAAAGTTTACGTTTAATTTTCCGTCGCCAAGTGCCTTAATTTTTATCCAGCTCTCCCCTTTACTCCAGGTTCCGTTGACCTGCTCTGCGGTTACAATGGATGGGTCTGTCTTTTCCACTTTCTTTGCCGTTTCTGCTTTATTGGAATCACTTTCCGGTTTTTCTGCTTTATAAGAATTACTGTTTGCTATCACGTTGCTGTTGGAATTGCCGGTTGCATTTGCATTTGCCGAAGCGTTACTGTTAGTTGCTGTGTTACTGTTCGCTGTCGTGTTTGTGTTCGTTGCCGTATTGCTGTTGACTACGTTATTGGCTTGCTGACAGCCAGACATAATTAAGACGCCTAAAGCCATAATCATCAATAGTAATTTTATTTTCATTTTGTTTTCTCCTGATAACTGCACAATTTTCTGTTTTCTTACTTACAAACGATAAATAATGAATGCAAGAATCCTTCTTCGATTCCACATTCATCATTCATCGTTTTGTTGTCCTTATTTCCGAGTAAGAAATAAGGACGGTAAAATTTGTCACAATCTATTCAACTACCTGTATATTTGCGGGTCCGCCGCCGCCGTTTTCGATTTTTATTGTCTTATCGCCGGCACTAGCTATTCGATAACCTGCCTGCGAAATAAACATTTTTCGTTCAGCAGAATATTCTTGAAAGCCGACGGTAATCCCCTGATATGAAACGTATTTCGATGATGCCTTACTGCCGAGGTTTCCAAGGTAACTATCAAAGGCATAACCGACACCTTGTATTTTCTCGAATGCCGCCAGATTTTTATCAGAATTATTGGTGACAGTTAAAGTCGCACCCTCGCTATTGGGGAGTACTATCACAGAGGAAATCATTTTATCCAGTTGTGGAACATTCGGGTTAGTTCCGGCGGTCAAGAAACCTATGCTGCCCGGTTGAGTAACACAGAATGCTTTAAAGTCATCGTCTTTACAAAGAATTGCTCTGACTTTTTTCCCTATTTTGAGAGAAACGGTAGTGTCGTTTGTGATACCGAGTGCCGCAGGATTTCGATAAACTC
>JANOEF010000463.1:0-6660 GCA_031413075.1 Acidobacteriota bacterium
ACCCGCCATGCAGGTCAAAATTTTAAGAGTTTTGCAGGAAAACCGGATTCGGCCCGTCGGCGCTCCGCATGAGATTCCGGTTGACGCCAGAGTGATTGCCGCGACTCATCGCAATATGCCGCAGATGCTGGACGACGGCGACTTTCGACAGGATCTCTATTATCGTCTTTCGGTCATCCCGCTCCACATTCCGCCACTGCACGAACGCCGCGAAGATATTCCTGATCTGGTGACTCATTTTATTAAAAAGTTTAGCGCCCGCTCCGGCAAAACGATCGGAATCGCCGAAAAATCAATTCAGATTTTGCAAAATCGCGCCTGGAAAGGCA
This sequence comes from Acidobacteriota bacterium, assembly GCA_031413075.1. Taxonomy (GTDB): domain Bacteria; phylum Acidobacteriota; class Blastocatellia; order Pyrinomonadales; family Pyrinomonadaceae; genus JAIBCC01. Next base: position 330 of record JANOEF010000463.1, read on the forward strand.
ACGTCCGCGAGCTCGAACACACGATCGAACGGGCGGTTGCGCTAACTCGTGACGGCGAGGAAATTTCACCGGATTATTGCATGGAAAATGTTTTGACCACCCGTCCCCGCGGCATTGATTTGCCGCCCGAAGGCGTTCATTTGCCAACCTATCTCAATAATCTCGAAAAAGAATTTGTCGCCGAAGCCATGCGTCGAACCGGTGGAAATCAAACCCGCGCCGCCGAAATTCTGCAAATTCCGGTTCACGCCTATCGCCATTTGGTCGCCAAACATAATCTGTAGAAAAAGTTTTGAGTCCCGCCTTGAGGCGGCTTTTGTGTAACAACGAAGTGCTTTCCGCGTTTATTGGACTCTGCGAAACATTTTCTTACTTTGAATAAGCCCTAGAACTATCTGTGGTAGAAAGGAGCTATTTGTACATTAAGGCTTGATGGAAAACCCTGCTTTCCGGGCTGCTATTGATAGTTTGGTATCATCGCAAACAAAAAGCCGTCCGTTTGGCTTTTCATTGCACCAAACCAAAGCCGCCGCTAATTGACAGGAGTCTAAAGCCCTCAAACCATACGCATCAGGTAAAGTTTCTGCAATATCACGGACTTTCTCAGACGGCACAATTTCTGCCCATTGACGCCGCATTACCCCGAGCCGAGTAAGTGCAAACTGCAAGCCCCTCGCATCAATAAATTTTTCTTGAGACAGCCGACTCACCGCGCTTCTAACTTCAATGGCTGTTCCCCACCACACAATAACCCGGCTTGATTTTCGCCAAAGTTGTCGGAAAGTCTGACTTGCGTTTTGTTGGACGCAAAGCGGAACGATCGCGCTTGTATCCCAAAAAGCGGGGCTAGTCTTCATCACGCTCAGACCTAATCATTTCTCGAATGATTTCCAGGGAAACTTCAGGTGCCGGCAGATCAAGAAATTCATCAGATTTTGCTTCCAATGGCAGACGCATGAGCCCCGCCCCAACTAAAATTTCTTCTTCCGCATTCAAATCATCACCCGCCGCCAGCGGCATCAGCCGGGCAATCGGACGATTGCGGTCTTTAACGATAAGTTCCGCCCCGTTGCGAACTTGCTCTAAGAACGCACTCAGGTTACTTTTTAATTCAGCTACATTGACAGTTCGCATTTTACTACCTCTCTCATGACTATCATAGTCATATTTTGGTATAACACACAATGTATTTGGCGAGAATAATCTAATGAAAGAAAAAACGATAGCTATTAGCTCTACTTTGTTAGATCAAATCAAGATTGATAAATAAATGGCTTTTGGCCGAGGAGTTCTTTTCTCTATTTCGTGTTTTTCGTGCGTTCCGCGTTTATTGGACTTCGCTTAACTTAATGCCAGTGGCCTTCTGGCGGCTTCTTTGCTGAAATGAGTCTGCTCATACCATTTATCGTTAGAACCCATGCCCAAGAAAGTTGTTAAATCCAGCTAGAATAAGAGCCTAACTATCTGCTCACTGATAACTGATAACTGATATCTGATAACTGAAAAAAAGCAGAACAAGATTGCTCTCATTCTACTTTAGGGGGTAGGGCCGTTTTATTGGCTTAAGTTATGTTCTGGTTATATGCCAATTTCTATTGGAGTACGGCACCACCTGTAAGTACCCCAAGTGCACAAGCTGTGGCGTTAGAGTTAGTCGCGTTACTTCCATACAGTACGCCATCTGATGCTACACCGAACGTACGAGTACCGGTGGTACTGGAATCTGGCGCAGCCGCAGTACAATATATCGTGTTGCTTGCGCCATTTGTTGATAATGTAAATACGTATCCAGATTTACCGGGAGTAGCCGAAGCAGCGGCTAAAGCCCCGTCAATAATTGCGGCATTTCCAACGCCCGGTCCAAGTAATACTAGAGTGCTTGCATATTGGGTGCCGCCGCCAGCGGTCGCTTGATAGGTAGCTTGTGCGCTATGAATAGTTCTTAAACTCGAAGCTGCACTTGCTTCATTAGCCGCACGACGTGAAGCCAACAAATTCGGAATAGCAATAGCCGCAATAATCGCGATAATGATCACAACTACTAAAAGTTCGATCAGTGAAAAACCTTTTTGGTTTGTAATATTCTTTTTCATGGTAAATCTCCTTAGGGGGTTGAATCTTACGCAATGTTACAGACAGGCACATTTGCACTTTGGAAAATTCCAAATCTATCATGACATCTTGCGTTTGCTGATAATAGAGCAAACTCCGTGCCAAAGTGCGAAAATGGCTGATTGATTAGCACATCTGTAATAGAATCAGCATTTTAAGTAAGTTATTTGAATTTGTGGAGGGTCACCAATAAACTCACTAAATAGAAAAAGTGAGACTTTTTCTTAAGATATGTTAGAAAAAGTCTCACTTGAATATTGGGTTGTTGTGAATTTACTAAGTCGTTACAGGTTCATAGAGCATTTAAGAATTAGAGACAGAAGCCTGCGTGTAAGGGCGCAGGCGTTTCTTTTAATAACACCCTTGCTAACGCGCAGGTTTCTGCTTTTTCAAATTTTTCCTAAAGCGATGATGCTTTTGCATAAATTATAGCGGAGCAAAGGTTTTCTCGGGGGTAGGTTCGTTTTATTTAAGAATCCTCTAAATGCCGCTACAATTTACGCTGGCATCTAAATAAAGCAAGCAGCGTGCCATGAGCAAAATATATTTGAGAACTGATCTATCTATAAAATAATTAATAGTTTAGAGATTTTAGCTTGGTTCCGCCAAATGTATCTAACATAAAAAAGTGAGACTTTTTCTCAAGAGATGTTAGAAAAAGTCACACTTCGGATTTGGGATCTGGGATTTTAGATTGTTCCTATTCGGAGTTACCTATCAATTACCTTTTGAAAGATTTTTCACAATGGCGGGCGCAGAGCAACCCTTCCCAACCTGAAATTGTCTCCGGCCCTTCTGATTTTGGATTTTAGATTTTGGATTTTGGATCGTTCTTGTTCTGCTTACACAATGGCGGGCGCAGAGCAACCCTTCCCAACCTGAGATTGTGTTCGGCCTTTTTGATTTCCTCTGTTTGACGGGAGGCTACTGAATTACCAAAGCTCAACTATTAACTTTTAACTGCCCACCATTCACTATTCACTATTCACTATTCACCGCTCACCGCTCACCGCTCACCGCTCACCGCTCACTGCCCGCCGTCTGGCTTGAAGCCGTTCGGTGCAGTCATTCCAGAGATTCGCGGAACAGCTGAAGAGATGCGGGGCAAATTCGCGGGTTTGCATTTCGACGGTCACAAAAGTTGGCGTTGTGCCGTGAGTGAGGATTGTCCAGCCTAATTGGTGACGTTTTTGCCAGACATATTCGTAGGTTTCGCTTTCATCTTTGCCCTGTAGATGTTGGGCTTCGTGCAGCAGAATCATCGCTCGTGTCGTATCATCGGTCGCTTTATGGTAAAAATCAGGATAGAGCGTAATTATCCCAAACGGACAATTAGTCGCGGCAAAGGCGTTTTCTTTTTCGATTAATGAATTGATCCAGTTGTCAGAACTTCGAAAACTGGCAAAATTTCTCAACAAAAAGACTTCGCGGGTAAATTCTTTTGCTTCGAGAACGGCAATCGCCCGGTTGATACTCGCCATTTCGGCAGTATTTAACGGGGTCGAAAAGGTCATCAACGATAAATAGAAAATTATTAAGGTCAAACCGGCGGTGACAAGAATCCTTGAAACAAGATCAAAAATATAACCGGACTGCCACCGACGAGGTCGGCTTTTCAGGTTGTTATCATTTGAATTTGCAGTAATTTTCATTGGCACAAATCGTTTCGAGTGGCGACTTGAGCCGCTCATATTGTTAAAAATTGTAAAACAATTGCCAAAACTTTGCAATTATTGTTTTGTTAGTGTTTGGGAAAGGGTGTAACTGATGTTACGCAAAAGCAATTTGTCGTGGAACGACATTAAGAAAGTAGCCAGATGTGCAACGTCTGGTAGAATTGAACATCCGAATCCGCCTTGAAGAGGCGAAAAGATTAAGATTCTGTCGCTCTTTCAGAGCTAAACTATCTTTTTTACAATAAACCAGATGTTTCGTGCTAAGGCACTTCACAACTGGCTACTTTCTGATTGCAACTCCGTTGCTAAAAGCAGTTTCAACCGACAAATTTTCAAAGTTGCGTAACATCAGGGTGTAATTAAAAGTGTGACTTTTCAGGCGAAAAATGAGTAATTCTTCTGAGAGTTGAGTGTTGCCTGACTTGAGCGGGGGCAGAGCCACCCTTCCTCACCTGTCATTTGTGTGAGATGGTCTTTTGCCTCTTTTTACTTGATTTCAAGCTGAAGATTGACCACTCAACTAAAAGAAATTGGCAAGTCGGGAAGGGTTGTTTTACGCCCGCTTTTCTCAAGCTGAGTCACACTTTTAATTGCACCCTTTGGGAAAAGTTTTGAGTCCCGTCTTGGACTAATGACATTGAGATAACTCAGTTTAACAATTTTAAGAAAAGAAATTGCCCGCGAATAAACGCGAATATGATTTTTTATCCGCGACACGAGTCATACCCTTGACCCTTGAAAACTATGCATAAAGAGTCCAACGAACTTTAGTTTGTTGAAGTGTCAAGACCGCCACAAACTGAAGCCGCGTTGGACTTTTGAGGACAAAATTTAATGCATAGTTTCTAAAAGTAAATGGTATTAGTTTACGGACGGAGCTTCGATCTTGATTTCTTTATCGTAATTGTAAGTGATGGTCAGTTGGATGTTTTTGCCGCCAAAGTTTCCTTCGGTCTCGACTCGTAAGGGCAAACCGTTCGCGGGTGAAACCCACATTTTTGAAATTGTCTCGCCGCCGGCTGAACTTTTGAATTTATAGACCGCCGCGTCTGTCCCATTCAAACTTTCAGTCCCGAGCGACTCAAAATCTTTCATCGCATTGACGGCATCTTTACTCATTTGTTTCCGTAGTTCGGAAACCGGGATTTGTCCGTCCGGCAGTTTGATCCATTTTCCGTCATTGATTCGATTATAAGCTTCATTTCCGATGGCGATGACCTCAGTTTTCATATTCGGCATTTGATTCTTGATCGAAAATCGGTCGGGGGCAACAAAATCAAGTTCGGTTTCAACTTCGTTCTGGGCGTCTTTAGTTTTCACTACCGAATGATAAAACCTGGCCTCCATAAACTTTTCATAAGCCTTCTGAACTGCGGCTTTCGGGTCTCCCGATTGACCGCCGCCAAATGGCGATTTGCAACTAAAACTGATGATTAACGAGACAAAAATAATGATCGAGACGATTAAATTATTAGGACTTTTCACAGGTTCTCCAACGTTTGATAAATTTCAACCTTCCTATTTCAACATAATTAAGCGAATCTTTCTAGCCTTTGGACTTTGGTCATCAAACTTTGATTCCCAAATACTTGATTCGGCGATGTAAATGGCTTCGGTCAATCCCTAAAATTTCGGCAGTTTTTGAGATATTACACTCGTTTTCTTCGAGTTTTTTAGTAATAAATTCGCGTTGATAGGCTTCGGTGGCTTCCTTAAAATTCGGAAAGCGATATGAACTCGAAGGCGGAGTTTCGCTCGAAAAGATCGGTAGGTCGTCCGCCGAAATTTCAAGCTTCGGAATCATAATCACGATCCGCTCAATCGTGTTTTTGAGTTCGCGAACATTGCCGAGCCAGGCATAATTTTGCATCGCTTCGATGGCTTTGTCGCTAAAAATCTTGGGCTTTTTGCCGTAATCCAGCGAAAATTTTTGATTGTAATGACTGACCAGGAGCGGCACATCTTCGAGTCGTTCCCTGAGCGGCGGAATTTGAAACGGAATGACATTGAGCCGATAAAATAAATCGTGGCGGAAATCTCCGTTTTCAATCAGACTCTCCAACGGTTGGTTGGTCGCGGAGATGACGCGCACATCTACACTAATGGCCGAATTACTCCCCACCGGATCAAAGCGTTGTTCCTCCAGGACGCGCAGCATTTTAGCCTGCACCCGGGGCGACATATCCCCGATTTCATCCAAAAAAAGTGTTCCGCCATCAGCAATTTCAAACTTTCCTTTTTTCGCCTGGAGCGCGCCTGAGAATGCGCCTTTGGCGTGTCCAAAGAGTTCGGATTCGACTAATTCTTCGGGTATCGCAGCCGAATTTATTTCGACAAAGCCGGAGTTTTTTCGTTTTGATTGCTGATGAATGGCGCGGGCCACCAGTTCCTTTCCGGTTCCGGATTCGCCCGAAATCAAAACCCGTCCGTCAGTCGGCGCGACAATTGAAATTTGTTTTCTGAGGGCCCGCATCGCAATCGAATGACCGATCATGACATATTCCTGATTCAGGGTTTCGGCCAATTGGGCGTTGGCTTTTTCT
>JANOEF010000464.1:0-4338 GCA_031413075.1 Acidobacteriota bacterium
ATTGGCTGATTTTTAACCTCGTGTCTGAGGTTCGCGACCATGGTCACAAAATTGATTGTTTCATTTGTTGGCAAGTTCAAAGCTGCGCAAATTTTGGCGTAGTTAGTTTCTTTTGGGATTAATCTGTTTAAATCCAGACCATTGTAGATAACATGGACTTTGTGATCGGAAATACCTTCGCTATTTAAATAGTTTTTGACGGCGTAAGAGTTGGCAATGATGTAGTTTGCCCGCCCAAACGCCAGTTTTTCGACTGTTTTTTGCGCTTTTGAACGCATTCCGCCCGTTTCCCGCTTAGAAGCAATTTTTATTTTGGCACCTGCCAGAGTCGCAGCGGTCATCCCAAAGACATTGGTATAAAAATCATTAGATTGGACAATTTCGATATTATTTTCACGAATAAAATTGGCACATTTTTGGACTTGTCTGACAAAATTGAGATTAAAAAAACTTGTCAATTGATATTCCGGAATATCGCTAAATCCGAGTGCTTCAACCTCATCGCGTAATACTCCATCACCATTAAGACAAGCTAAAAAAACCTCAAAAGTGCCGGCCTCCTGTAAAAGCCGGGTCAATTGGACGACCTGGCGTTCAGAGCCGCCCTGATGAAAGCTGTTAATTAAGAGGAGAACTTTTTTCATTTATTAAAAGTTCAAGAAAGATGAAAAATGGTCAAAGCAAAATGATTCGTCACCTTGAACCTTAAACTTTGAATCTTAAACTTTGAATCTTAAACTTTGAACCTTAAACTTTGAACCTTAAACTTTGAACTTTGAGCTATGATTGTAAAGAATTTTTCAAAATATAAGTAGTTGGACGTTTTTGAGGCAGCGAAACGCTAAAAACGCTTTCGTTAGTCCGAACATTTAATTTTGTTCCGAGACGGCGAGCGTTGGCAAATTGCAGACGTTTCGGATAATTAACCACTTCCCTTCCATTCAAGACAAATTTAGTCCCGTCAACCATTACGAATTCTTCGGGTAAATTTTCCCCTTCGCTCAGGCGAGCCCAGAGGAAACGAAAATTAGTGTCAAAAAATTCGGTTCTAATTGATTGACCGCCGTCGCTAAAAACAAACAAATCATTATAATCTCGATATTTAATGACGAAGGCACGTCCGCCAAACACTTCAGTTTCAAAAATTTCGGGCGGATAAAAACATGCATCCGTTGGCATCATAAAGGTAAAAAATTCCTGAGAACCGACACCTTTTGTATTAAATCGTAAAAAGGGGGCATTGACCCGTTTGCCGTAGCAGGGAGAAACCCAACTCTCTTTTCGTTGCCAACCGCCATTGTCGCCGAAGGTAATGAGCTTAATTCCGACTTCATTGGCCGGAGTTTCATTAACACAAAAGCTTCCACTTTCCGTACCTTCAATTTCGGGTTTTGTTTCAATATTGAAATGGAAATTTAGTCCATATTCATGTTCGCCCAATGTTTCTACATAGTCCCGCATTATCCAGTAATCATTTTTCAAAAAGAGAATGCTTCGGGTATGGGTTGCCCCATCTTCGAGACGTTGATAACCATCGTGCGATCCTTCAAAAAAATCGAATCGGTCTTGCGAAATCCACTTATTAACTTTTGATTCGGCACTTGTCAGCCAATTAAACTTACCATTCGGTTCCGAAGATGATTCATCATTGACGGTGACAGTATTATGAGCTGAGGTGGAACGGAAATAATTACGCAGTTCGATGGATTCGTGATAAGTATAAGTTCCGGGGTCTACTAATATTGTTCTTCCGCCAGCGGCTAAATCAATGCTCAAATTGTCCGCATGCGAATGACCGGCAGATAAACCACCCATATTTCCGCCGTCAATTAAAAGAAAATTATCAGTTGAATCCCAACCATCCCGCATCACGAAATATCCGCCTTTGGGAAATTCTTTTGATTTGAATTCAGGCGAAAATTCCCGTAAGGTTTCAAAACTTTTGAGCCCCTCAAAACCTAACAGCCAAAGTGTTTCTTCAGCCACAGCACCCGCTACATTTTTATAATCGCCACGTCCAAAAACAACTGCGGCGGTTGATAAAACAGCCCGAAAGTCCTGATTTTGAGCACTCGAATGCGGGAGAGTTCTTCCCCCGTCATCATCGCCGATGATCGGAGTTGTTCCGTCGGGACGAGTAATATACATCAGAAAATCAAGCATTTGCTGAGTTTTGAAAGAAAGCTTTTCTTGGAGTGAAACCGATGTTCCTTCGCCGTTGAGCGTTTTAAGAATTAAAAATTGCAAGTAAAAATCTACCGTATAACGCTGATACCAGGTAGATTGTTCAAAATAGACTCCGTCCGACAATATTTGCCGGTCAAGTTCAGCAAAAAGTATCTCTTCGCCAAGATTTCGCCAATGTTCCGCTCTTTTGAAAAAAGGAAATTGGGTTCCAAGGTAATATAAACCGAGGGCTTCGCCAGTCAAATGTGTGTTGGGACTATAATAAGTGGAGAGATATTTTTCCAAATGCCGACCGTGAACGTGGAGGAATTTCAGTGCTTTTTGAAATATTTCGGGTGTAAAATATTCAGATTCACGGAAAAATTGAAATGCCCAAATCCACGACATAGCCCGCAGGGAAACCTCCAGGCTGCTCATCCAATTTACTCCGAGCCCGGGCGGGTTTTGCTCCATCCAACTTTCTAAATGCTGCACAAAAGTAGTCGCAAAAATCTCGTCTTTCGAAAGCCAATAGGCAACCCCAAGGCTGAAAAAATGTTGATGGCGATTCAATTCCCAAACAACTTTTTTATCCCCTGTTTCTTCGGCATCAAGTTCGTCATATTGTTTCCAATGTTTGAGTTGTATATGTTTGCCCGAAAGCGGTTCGTAGTGCCAATCAAATGCCGCCCCAAAATCCAAATTTAAATAGCCAAGTAAATCGAACTTTCCTTCGGTAATTTTGTCGGCTTTTTCAATTACATGAACAATTGCTTTTTGGTCAAAATTCCGAAATAGTTCAATGGTCTTTTCCCGCTCTAAAAAAGACGGAAAAAATCTTTCGTCGGCGTTTTCGTAAAACTTCTCAAACAGAGTTTCGGCAGTAATTTTCTTGCCTTCAAAAGCAGATCTATCAACTAATTGAAGAAACTCATCTTGACTTGGCAATTTACCGCTCAAACCAATTTGCTCGGTATAGGCAGAAAACGCTTGTTCGCCCCGAGCGCGGATTTCTGTCCAGGTTCTTCCCTTTAATTTTTTTAATGTGTCAATCGGATTCGCCATCGTTAAAGCTGTTGTCATATTTCGATTGTGATTTGGGAAGCGGGATCTGATTTAAAGCTGGTTCGCTTTCTCGTCCTCGGATTCCCGCGTCGCCGCCTCGCTCTCGCCTTTTTCCATTATTGATTTGAGCCGATAATTTCTAAAATCATTCGGCGTTCCTTTTTTTCCGTCAATAGCTGCTGAAACCATATTAAAGGCTTCTCGCGCTGATGCAAAATGAATTTTATATTCACCGGTTTTTTCACCGTTTTCAATTATCTCATTGAAAAAGCGTTTTGCGCCTTCCCCGATACAAGCAGTCTGGTCGTGGTCAAAAAAACCGTGACAATAAAGCTTGACAAAAATCCATTCCGGACGACCTTGGACGGTCACATTGGCACTCTTCCAACGATTCAGTCGAGCCAGATCCATCGGTTGATTATGAACTAAGGCTCCGTCATCGAGACGTGGAATCGGCAATCCTTTAATCCGTCGGGTCCAGTTAAAAATCAACGGTCCAGTAAATATAAGTGGTAATTGCGGTTGTTTTCCACAAACTTTTACTTTTTCACCAATTCTATGAGGAATCGGGTGTTCCAATGGCAAGCCGCATTGATAGATCTGATTTAACCTTGGAACTTGAGTCTCATCCGGCGCGCTGGGCAACGTCATATCAACGTAACACCCTGTTTCTGCAAGGATTTGCATCTCATTATCAACTCCGCAATATTTACCGCCGCACGAATTTCCGAGAGCTAAATTTCCATGAACAAAAGCCCACATCGGCATTCCAACGCCGTTAAAGCGCGATAAACATTTGTGCCTGTCAGCTAAAACGTCCCGAAAATCAACTAACACTTTTCGCAAATTTTCGGCTGTATCGGGTTTTTCTACCCCGTGATGCAGGTGGATTTCGACTTCTCCCAAACCTTCAGCCTGCATTTCCGCCATTATATCCAGCAGTTCCGGATAATATTGTTCGGCCGGATAGAAATTTGTGTGCCGAAACTTTGTTCCATCTGTATCACGGACAGCTTCACCGGTTTCGCGGGCAGTTTTATACCATTGACCGAGCCTTTTGATTTGAGTCGGGAGATCGTGAAATCCCTGAGCCTTCCAACTCGGTTC
>JANOEF010000465.1:0-10433 GCA_031413075.1 Acidobacteriota bacterium
GCTTCTCGCTTGCCGAAGCCGGCAAATCAAACCAACCATTGGCACTTTTGCGATGTGCGTAGCGAAATTTTTTATCATCGCAATCGGTTATGGCAAAATGCGCGAAGTAAATCGGATTGCCCAAAAGCCGTAACGGAACAAGCGAAAATTTATCTAAGTCGGTGCGTCGTTTAAAGAAAACGAGTTCAAACCCGAAGCGTTTCCCCGAAGCCGTTTCGCCGTGTCCGGTGTAATACCACCATTCGGTTTGCGCGTTTCGGTGAGCGTATAAATCGCGTGGTAATTGAACCGGATCGAGTTCCGTGCCGTCGCGCAAAGTTTCCGCTTTGCCGACAAAGGTTTCTGCTACGCCTTCAAAAAAATCAGCCGCGTTTTGCTCGAATTTTTTTAGTATGTCTTGAATGTTGTCTTGAATTGTATTTTGTTCAGCCATCTTATTTTTTCTTTTTATATTTCTTCAATTCTGTCGTCTTGCCTTTTATTATCAAATATTTTTCTATCTTTGTCGCCAAGTTCGACGATTTTTGTCATCAGAAAATCGGCAATTTCTTTATGTATGCGAAGGCGGTCGCTTTTTTCGTAAAATTCCGAGAAATCAATCGGTTCACCAAACCAGATTCTAACTTTTTCGCCGCCCGTCCAATTTCCTAAAACCTGTTTCGGCAAATCGTTGCCCAATCCGGCGATAAAGACTGGTATTACTTGAGGTTGCGCTTTCATAATGACCGCGCCGACCCCGGGTTGGGCAGGTAAAAATTCATACGGATTATCGTTCAAATTTCGTTTGCCTTCCGGATGAAAACCAATCACATGCCCGGGACCTTCTGAGGAAATTTGCACTAGTCTTCGCATTGAATATTTATCAAAATCACGTTTTTTGACCTCTTTTTCTTCGCGAAAAAACGGCGGATACATCGAAAACCAACCCATCACTAAATTGACAAACCAACCAACTAAATTGTCATAAAAGAACTTGGCGCGGACCGGAAAGAAGAGAATCATCGGATGTTTAGTCTGGCGAAACAAGACGCTCGAAACGACATACATATCAAAAAATGAGCGATGATTAGCAACCAATAAGAGCGGACGATTGAGGTCAGACTTTTCAATATTCTCAAGCCCGAAAACATTCATCAGGTTGTAAGTCGCAATCTTTATCCAAAGCGAACCGATGTGCCGTTGGCAAAAAGTCCAGAACCTTTTCCAAAATCCCTGGTTCATTCGATGAGTCAGGCCAAAACCAAGCCTTTCAGTTCTGCTCAAAACTGAGATTTCTTCCGGAGAGGGACTGAGAGGGGCGGATGCTCTGGATTCGAGTTGTTGATTATTGGTTTCCATTGTGCATTCACAAAAAGGAAAATTTTACCGTAGTGTCGTTTAAATTAAAAATGAGGTTTGGATTATTATTTCACATGCTGAACTTTGGCAGAATCAGAAAATTAGCGAGTAAGCAGGTCAGCAAAAGTTTGACGACATTTTGAAAATCAAGAAAAGTTTGCAAATAGTTGAGTCACTTTCGTTTTTGGGTTTTCTTCATTGTCCATTGTCCGTTGTTAATTGTGCATTGGTGCTTACGTCCGTTTTTTCTCCTTAAATTGTTGAAGTTACAGTTTCTACGGTTATTAGAGCAATCAACAAACTACGGATGATTTTTCACCTGCCCGCTCGGGTAAGTCCAAATAAATTGTAGTTAGAAAATATGAAAAGCCGATTAAAATGGGAATTTAACGGTTCCTTCCACAAAGAGTTGAATCATCACAAAATAAAGAATTACATTTACGAATCCTAACGCAGTTGAAAGCAACCAAAATTTCCATTGTCGGTTTTTCTCGGAAATATTCGCATATCCACTCATAAATTCATTGGAGCGGGTAGTTATTTGCTTTTCTCCCAGATTTAACAACTTAACTAACCCAAAAGTTGCATAAAATCCGATTCCGAACAAAATAAAGGATAAATATATTTTTGTATTAGTTTGAAAGTCATTGACAAAACTATGGAACATGGCGCTCAATCCGAAGAGAGTCGAATCAATAAACCCGCAAAATATCAGAATCTTTTGCGCCTTTAAGGGGTCTTCCATTGAATCGAGTAATCCAGCTGCCGCCGCCCCAAGTTTTTCGTTGTTAGTTTCTTTATCGTTCATTGAAGCCATAATACCTTCCTTATTTTAGATTTTATTAGATATTTTTTTAATGTCTCGTCGAAATGAATATTAACAAGACTTTCATTTAATACTGGTAAATTTTGCGAAAATGTGTCGAAACAAATCATAAATGTATAAAAACTTGAGAATATGAGATACTATCCAACTTAATTCAGCGCGTTTTAAGTGAGGTTAAAATTATGCCAAACAAACCAAAAGTAGTAATTGTCGGAGGTGGTTTCGGGGGGTTGCAAGCTGCTAAAAAACTGGCAAATAAGCCTGTGCAGGTAACACTGATTGACCGTAAAAATCATCATACCTTCCAACCCTTGTTATATCAAGTAGCAACAGCAGTGTTGTCGCCGGGTGAAATTGCCTCTCCGATTAGGCGGATTTTACACAAAGCAAAGAATGTCGAGGTTCTCTTGGGGGAAGTGATAGGTTTTGATTTAATTGAACAAACGGTTAATTTAGCAGATGAATCGAAAATCAATTTCGATTATTTAATTGTCGCCGCCGGTGCCCGGCATTCATATTTTGGGCATGATGAATGGGAGAACTTTGCTCCGGGACTTAAAACTTTGGAAGATGCCCTGGAAATCAGGCGGCGGGTTCTGCTGGCTTTTGAACTAGCCGAACGAAAAGCGATTCTCACCGGAAGTCACGATCCCTTGCATTTTGTCGTAGTCGGCGGAGGAGCAACCGGTGTCGAAGTGGCGGGGGCGATCGCCGGTATTGCCCGACAAGCGTTGGCCAATGATTTCAAAGCGATTGATACGACCAAAGCGCGGGTTATGCTTTTTGAAGGTTCGGATAAAGTTTTGGGGACTTTTTCACCTGAACTTTCGTTGAGTGCAAAAAAACAGCTCGAAGAAATCGGTGTCGAAGTTCACCTTAATAGTTTTGTGACCGGGATCGAACCGGGTGGGGTCAAGGTTGGGGAGAACTGGGTCGAATGCGAAGTTGTGGTCTGGGCCAGCGGCGTTTCGGCGTCACCACTCAGCAAACAATTAGGGGCGGAAACAGATCGTGCCGGGCGGGTTCAGGTAAATAAAGATTTGACGGTAGGGAATCATAAGAACGTTTTTGTAATTGGTGATATGGTTAGTTTGCTTCAAGCAAACGGTAAACTGGTTCCCGGAGTTGCCCCGGCGGCCGTGCAGATGGCCGAATATTCGGCAGAGAATATCCTCCGGGACTTAAGAAATGAACCCTCCCGCGAGTTTAAATATTGGGACAAAGGTTCGATGGCGACCATTGGCCGAAGCCGGGCCATTGCCGAAGCCGGCCGCTTTAAATTGTCAGGGTTTATGGCCTGGCTGGCCTGGCTCTTTGTCCATTTAATTTCTCTGATCGGGTTTCGTAACCGGCTCTGGGTTTTGACCGAATGGTTCTGGGCTTATTTGACTCGCGAACGGGCAGCCCGTTTGATTACCGGAGATGCCGAAGAATTAAAGGACGCTTTAAAATTTCTCGAGGGGACTCCTCAGACTCCGAATATTAAAAAAATTAGAAAAAAACCAAACGTTTCAAAAGATTAGTCCTTCTTATTTTAAATTAAACTAAGATAGGCATTATTAACAATTGATGATTTTTGCTTTTGAAACTAGAATAGCAACAAAGATGTTCAATCAGATAACTAAAAAAAAATTGAAATATGGCTATCAAATTTAGCAATAATTTTCTGTTGAGAAAGTTACACCAAATTACCGGAATTGTTCCGCTCGGACTGTTTTTTTCAGTTCATATGTTCACTAATGCGAAAGCCATGAATGGCGGTGAAATTTTTAATGACGCGGTCAAGGATATTCAACACCTTCCTTTTTTATTCCTGATTGAGGTTTTTGGTATCTTTATTCCACTTTTATATCACTCCGTTTATGGGATTGTGATTTCTGCCGAAGCGAAAATCAATCTCAATTATGGCTACGGACGAAATTGGTTCTATATTTTTCAGAGGATTTCCGGGGTCTTTCTTTTTTTCTTCCTGATCTTTCACCTGTTACATTTTCGTTGGGGACTTTTCAGCAGTTTGGGTTTATCCAAAATTGCCGTGGCGGGAAACGCTGATCAGGCATTTTCAATTGTTTCAGCTGACTTTGCAATTTTATGGGTTCTGATTTTCTACATTTTAGGGGTTGCCGCCACCGCCTGGCATTTTGGTTACGGGCTATTTTTGTTCGCAGTCGACTGGGGGCTGGTGATCGGCGAAAAAGCTCAAAAATTTACTCTTTACGCTGCGGTTGCCGTGGCCATCGGACTCTTTGCCACCGGAACTAACGCAGCCTTTTCTTTTGTCCGTCATTGCGGTCTAATGCCGTCATTTATGTGTGAACAAAAGGTCGAGAAAGTTAACGAATCAAGAAAATTTTAATTTAACAGTATGGCATCAAATATCAAAATTGCGATTGTTGGCGGCGGATTAGCCGGATTGGCGGCGGCGATGAAAATTGCCGAGCAGGGACACGATGTTGATTTAATCTCAGTTGTACCGGTCAAACGTTCGCATTCGGTTTGCGCACAGGGCGGAATCAACGGTGCGGTCAACACCAAAGGGGAGGGAGATTCGCCGGCCAAACATTTGGACGATACTGCATATGGGGGCGACTTTTTAGCCAATCAAACGCCGGTTAAACGGATGTGCGATATGGCGCCGCAGATCATTAATTTGTTTGACCGGATGGGAGTTCCGTTTTCGCGGACTCAAGAAGGTCTGATTGATTTTAGGCGTTTTGGAGGAACTCTGCATCATCGCACCGCTTTCGCCGGAGCCTCGACCGGACAACAACTTTTGTATGCCCTCGATGAACAGGTTCGTAAATATGAATCAGCCGGCAAGGTCAATAAATATGAAGGGTGGGAGATGCTTTCGCTTGTTTTAGATGACCACCAGGTTTGTCGTGGTTTGATTGCGATGAATTTGCAAACATTGGAATTGAAAGCCTTTCAAGCAGATGCGGTGATTATGGCGACCGGCGGCCCCGGTTTAATCTTCGGAAAATCAACTAATTCAATGACTTGTACCGGGAGTGCGGCATCCATCGCCTATCAACAGGGGGCCAAATTCGCCAACGGTGAATTTATTCAGGTCCATCCAACTTCGATTCCGGGTGAAGACAAACTTCGATTGATGAGCGAGTCTGCCCGTGGCGAAGGCGGTCGGGTTTGGGTTCCGAAGAATCAGGGCGACAACCGGTCGCCAAAGGATATTCCAGACAATGAACGCTGGTATTTTCTCGAAGAAAAATATCCGGCCTATGGCAATCTGGTCCCGCGCGACATTGCAACCCGAGAAATATTCCAAATCTGTCTGGAGGGCCACGGAGTGTCCGGCGAAAATCAAGTTTACCTTGACTTAACCCATATTCCGGCCGAAACCCTGACTCGCAAACTCGGGGCAATTTTAGAAATCTACGAAATGTTTGTTGGAGATGATCCGCGATATGTTCCGATGCGCATTTTCCCGGGTGTTCACTATTCGATGGGCGGACTTTGGGTTGATTTTGAGCAGCGCACGAACATCCCCGGATTGCTGGCCGCCGGAGAATGTGATTATTCGATTCACGGTGCCAACCGACTTGGAGCTAACTCTTTATTATCTTGTGTTTATGGTGGCTTTACGGCCGCTCCCGCTGCGCTCGAATATGCCAAAAATGTCGAACGCGGAAACACAGATGATAGTGGAATCTATCAAGCAGAGTTAAAACGCCAGCAAGAAATAAATGACCAAATCGCAAACAATCAAGGATCGGAAAATCAGTACAAAATACATGAAGAACTAGGCAAATGGATGACTGATAACGTCACCGTGGTTCGATATAATGATAAATTAAAGGCTACTGATGAAAAGATTGTCGAACTTCAGGAACGGTTCAAAAATATTTCCATCAACGATTCAAATTTATGGGCGACTCAAGCGATTCCGCACGCCCGTCAACTATGGAATATGCTTGAATTGGCAAGAGTTATCACCCTTGGCGCATTAAATCGGGACGAATCGCGCGGCGCGCATTATAAACCCGACTTTCCTGATCGTGATGACGAAAAATTTATGAAGACAACTATTGCCGAATGGACGGCCGAGGCACCAATCTTAAGCTACGAAGCGGTTGATATTAGTTTGGTCGAGCCGCGTAAACGTGATTACACCAAAGGAAAAGTGAAGACAGCCTAAACTTTATGAACAAAAATGATAACTCTGAAAAAGTCCCGAAGCCAATGCAGGTAATTTATGATGAAATTACTAGACAGACACATGAGTTTTGCAAAAAATATTTGGATAAAGAGTATGCCGAACTTTGTCGAAAAGCTGCATCAGCTCTCTGTCGTAAACGACCTTCACCATTACTGAGTGGTGGATTAAATACTTGGGCTGGCGGCATAGTTCACGCGCTTTGCACGGTAAACTTTGGGTTTGATAAAACTAATAATCCATGCACAGACCTTTTAACCATCTGCGAATTTTTTGAGGTTGCCAAAAGCACCACAGCCGGAAAAGGCAAAAAAGTGCGTGAATTGTTGAAAATAGGACTTTTTGATTTTAAGTGGGCTTTAAAAAGATTAGTAGCCGAAAGCTCAACGTTTTGGATGATTAGGGTCAACGGCTATTTTGTTGATGCGCGTTCAATGCCGATTGAAGTTCAAGAAATTGCTTTTGAAAAAGGACTAATTCCATACATCCCAGGGGATGAAAATTTATGAGTTATAAAATTGGAGATATTGTCAAAGTTAAAGAGGGTGTCAGCGACCCCGATTTAGAAAGTCAAAGCATTTCAGGTTGGCAGGGTGAAATAATTGAAATCACTAAAACCAAAAATAAAAAGGTTCTAATTGAAATAAAATGGGACAATAAAACTTTGAATTTGATGCCCGATGAATTTCTTGATTATTGTGGAAGAAATGGACTCGATCACGAATTAATGAATCTCTTTGAGGAAGATATTGAATCGGCTCATCCAAACCCTGTTGAAAAATTGATTGAAAGATATATCCCGCCTTATTTGGATGATGATGATAAAATTTTCGCTGAAATTTTAGGGACCGAAGATATTGAAGTAACTGAAGAAAATCTTGTAACTTATCGAGAATATTTATTTGAAAAATTTGATTTAAATACTGTTATAACCGGCATCGAAGATTTTCCGTGGGAAGAACGCTATATTTTCGGTTACGGCGACAAAGAAGAATATAAAAGACTGAAAAAGACACAACCATCCTACCGAGACCTCTATAAAATAATGAAATTTGAATCTGAGATTAATGAAAATGTCGGTTTGATTGTGAAAGTAAAACGATTGTCCGACAGAAAGTTTTTTGAATTGCCTTTGGCGGATTTTAAAGCTAATGATGAGAAATCTGAGGCATATCAGGTTTTGCATAATTATTCAGTTTGGTTTGTAAATTGGAGATAAATGAAAGTTGAAGAAGAATATTTAGATGTTTTGCAAAACATAGAATTTGGAATTATTTCGACCTACAAAAAAAGAGGTGATTTTTCTGATCATTCGGTGATGAGGGCGTTGGAAGCGGCGATTGATGTGTATGTTGCCAAAAAGATTAAACGCGAACCGAGAGACTTTAATCTGAGTGAAGCAGAAGAACAAATTTTTGATTCCGTAGTGGCAATGTGTGATTTGCGAATGGGAGAGGCAACTTTAGAAAACAAAGACGGCGAACAATTTAGTTTAGGCGATGAGCCATTAAGCGTCCAAGAAATAATTGATTGTCTCAAACGAATCCTAAAATCGGCTAACTTTTGGAATAAACAGAACGGTAGAAAAGGCTATTTAGAGTATGCTTCCAAGTTTCAGTAGTTCCAAATTCTGGAGAAAATATTCATCCACAGATAGATACGGATTTAAGCTGATTAGCACAGAGTTTATCAATATAATTTCAGTTCATCCCGGTCTTGATCCGGGTTGATCTGTCTGAATCTGAGGCAAAATTGCTTTTGCTTGACTGGGTCAGGTTCAAAAAACCCCGTTACTAATTCTTTTTGAGGGTTAAAGTTTCATTTTCTTTCATCAATTTATTGAGTTGTTTGAATTTTTTTTTACTGCTTCCCATCAAAGCCTCGGCTAATTGATAGAGCGGGAGTGGAATAACGCACGAGTCAAATATCTCCTCGCTTTGCGGAAAATGCGAATATAATTCGACCTCAGAGGCACAAAAATCACACGTTTCAAGATGCTGCGCGATATCGGCGTTTTCTTCTCCAGACGTCTCCGCTTTTTGAAAAGCCAACAAGTCTTGAGAAGCAGGGCAATTGACACTTTTACAAAAGGTAATCATTTTTAACGAAAACAGAGAGTAGTTATTACTCAAAAAATTTCTTTTCATCATAGACCCGAGAACTGACAAAAACTTTTCAATACAATAAAAGTAAATCCATAATGCCTCTCGCCTTCCAAAACTAATCTCTAAAAAATAAAAATAAATTTGACCCAATTAAATTTTTTCGTTTGAATAGGATGTTAATGTCAATTTTCACAAGTGTTTAGGTAGAATGTTAAACATTCTTAATAATTACAAAAAAAAGTTGCTCATTCGTAAAATAATTGGTAAGATAAAAAAGTAGTTAGTGGAAAGGGAAGCCCGCTAACACACCTCTTGAATCAATGACTGGCTCGGTTATAGATTCAAAATTTTTCTACCTGTCTAATAAATTAGAAAAAGACGAAAGAAAGTTTATCTTGGCTTTTTTGCGGGTATCAATCTGTTCAGAAAGAAAAGTTGCCGATAAATTCTTTGGTCAAACTCACAAAACAAAGGGCAAAATAATCAAAAAGGAAAATCGAAACGATAAATATGAGCGCCATCAAACAAGAAGAACGCTTGCCAAGAACGGTGACCAGCCGGCAACTGCGAGTAGGAAAATGGGTTGAAAGCCTCAAAACTTCAGACGTTAATCAGATTTGGACTGAACTGCACCGTGTTGTTTCTTCTCATCCATTGGTAAGGGCTTCAAAAAGTGCAGGATTTCTGGTTGAAGAAGGGAGACAAAACGCTTATACAGACCTAACTCAAGAATTATTTGTAGCATTACTGAGCAAAGAGCGTTTCCAGCACTATTTGGACACGGAAATGTCAAATGCCGAAATTGAAGCGGAAATCAGTCAAATCGAATTGACAAATATGCTGACGGCAGAACTCCGCAAAAGATATCCGGAAAGCTATCGACTGGCGCGTCGAATTTCGACTTTAATTCAAAACAGTAAGACCTTCAAACGATTTGATAACATCGGAAACCTCGACGTTCATCGGCGTTTAGCTGATCGAACTTACGGATTATCCGATTGGGGGAATGACAAATCTCGGCGGAATCACCAGGAAATGGAACCGCGGGTTAAAACAGTGGCATTTCAGAGCCGGGATACCAGAATGGTAGGTTGCACGGGTGATGCCCAAATTGTGATCAGCAATCCGGATTTAGAACTCCTGATTGTGAGAGTGCTGAAAGCGGTTGATTCACCGGTAGATGTTCGCAGCTTACGATCCTTTGTCATGTCACGATTGCCGGTCATGGATATTTATTTAGTACCGATTGGCGGCGGGGATGACAGTAACGATGATGAACGCAAAATGGAATTTGATCCGGCCGACACCCGCGAAAATCCAGAACAAAATTATCCCTGTGCCGTGATCGGATAATTACCGTTGTCGAGGCGGTAGCTGTCGAGAGCCACGCCCAGCAGTTCCATCTGGGTGCGCGCCGTCGTGGCCTTGGCTTCGCCGACGCGCCCGAAGAGCTGGGGGCCGATCAGGCCAGCCAGCAGCCCGAGGATGACCAGCACCACCAGCATTTCGAGCAGCGTGAATCCTGCGCGCCCGCGCACTCTTCCCGAACCTGACATCACACCCCCGCGTTGACCGCGTAAATGGCCTGCAGCATGGCTAACGCCACGAAACCCACGATGCCACCAAACAGCAAGATCAGCGCCGGTTCGAGGAGCGACGCCAGGGTTCGCAGCCGGCGTCGGACCTCCTCATCGTGCGATGCCGCCGCCCGTAGCGCCAGCGTATCGAGTCGTCCGCTCTCTTCACCAACGGCCAGCAATTGCACCGCCATCGGGGTCAGAATGCCAAGCAATGAGGATGCCAGCCCGTTGCCCCGCACGACACTCTTCGTCGCCAATTCCAATTCCTCCACCATCGCCAGATTGGAGATGCCGGTCCGAGCCAGCCTCAGTGCCGGCAGCAGTGGCAAGCCGCCCTGGAGCATCAAGCCGAGTGACCGAGTGAAGCGAGCGGTCGCCAAGGTGCGCTCGATCGGTCCCACCAACGGAAG
>JANOEF010000466.1:0-1505 GCA_031413075.1 Acidobacteriota bacterium
TGAAATTTGCCGAAACTTACATTGATGTCCGCGTATCGGAGATGGCAATCAGAGAAAATTTAATCTTCCCGATTTTGCGCGAAATCTATCGAAGATATGCCGAGAGTTTTTCGCTTTGGAGTCATCAATACATCAAATACGACGACGTTTTGATGGGAACGCCCGACTATTTTTTGTCAAAGCGTTCAGAACTTGGAAAAACAGTGCTTGAACCACCTTTTTTGCTCTTTGCCGAGGCTAAGAAAAACGATTTTGACGCAGGTTGGGGACAATGTTTGGCGGAAATGTATTCTGCTCAAAAGATGAATGAACAAGAATACGGCAAACTGTTGACAATCTTCGGCATTGTGACGGACGGACAAACTTGGCAATTCGGCAAACTAACGGAAAACATCTACATTTACAACACAAAAATCTTTACACTTGATGATTTGAATGAACTGCTCGGCGGTTTAGACTTTATTCATCAGGAAATGTTTAATCAAATCCCAAAGAAATAATTTACCGAAGTTTGGGGAGAAGTTTGGATAATCTTTAATAATTGTTAATGGTTAATTATAAATTGTTAATTTAAGAAAATCGTAATTCGGCATTAACAATTAACCATTGACAATTAATAATTAGAAAAAGCTGACGATTCGGCGGAAGTTTATGCAGTGATTACAGTTATCAGTCAACAGTTAGCAGTTATCAACTCGCAGAAAAGTTATGATAAACTCATGTTGAGGTGAGATTTATGACATTAGAAGAAGTTTTGTTGGAAAAATTTAAGATATTGCCGGCAGGTCGTAAGCAAGAGTTATTAGATTTTGCCGAGTTTTTGACGCAAAAAGAAAATGAATGTAATTTATTGATTGAACAAGATTTGGCAACTTTTGAGGAAAGTGAATTACAGCATTTAGAAATGGAATTTGAAAACTATGAGCAACTTTATCCTCGCCGATGAATATGTTACGGATACAATGGCTCTTATTTTGCATCTTGAAAATAGAAAATCAAGCCAAAATGTAAAAGAGATTTTTGAGTCAGCCGACTTGGGGAAAACTACAATTTATATTCCGGCAATAGTTTTTGCTGAAATCTTGTATCTCGCCGAAAAGAATAGAATTAGCTTGAATTTGCACGAAGTAGAAAAACATCTCAAAAACTTTCAAAATTATAAAGAAGTGCCTCTGAGTTTTGAGATTATTCAAAACGCTCAACAAATCACGGATATTTCCGAACTTCACGACAGACTAATCGCTTCAACGGCAAGTTTCCTAAACTTAGTGTTGATTACAAATGACCCCAAAATCGAGAATTCACTATTTGTAAATACAGCTTGGTGAAACATTAATTTACCGTTCTAAGAACCGCAACCTTGCAGAATGTTGAATACCGCAAACCGCGAGGAGTTTGGCGTCATCGACCACGTCCGCTTCCGCTATGGCGGCTACTGGGGCTACGGGGCGCTGCGCTTCACCAACGCGGGGCCGACCATCACCAACACCCACATCTCGATTTTC
>JANOEF010000467.1:0-7598 GCA_031413075.1 Acidobacteriota bacterium
TGCCGGTCCCGGCGTTCGGGCAGACGGACGAGTTCGATCCACGAGTGTTGGGCGGTGTACACAAATTAAATCTTCGGGATCAGTGCCAAAATTTGCCTGCATTTTTTCGACCGCCTTAATCACAATTGATTCAACCGTTCCCCGCCAGCCGGCGTGAATGGCCGAATAGCCCCCCGTCCGCGCATCACCTAACAGAATCGGGACGCAATCGGCAGTTTTAACCCCGACCAGTAAATTTTCTAAATCGCTGGTCAGCGCATCAAACCGCTCTTCGGTATTTTCTGCATCACTTTGATTCTGCACGACCTTCACTAAATCGCTGTGGATCTGCCAAACGGTTGAAAGTCGAAATTTTTCATCAAATACATTCAGAAACCGCCGCCGGTTTTCAAAAATATTTTCTTCTGAATCTTCGTCAAACCCGGCCAAATTCAAACCGTTTTCAGGAAAAAGTGAAACCCCGCCGAGCCGGGTGGAAAAGCCATTGACAAAGCCTTTTTCTTCTAAATTTTGAGAAATAAGGACTTTTACACCATTTTTTTCGCACCAATAGAATCCATTTTCTGCTAAAATCTTTTCTTCGGACTCTTGACTCTTGACTCTTGACTCTTGACTCTTGACTCTTGACTCTTGACCAATGATTGTTTCAATCGGAACTGACATAATCGAAGTTTATCGCATCCGTGAGACGTTGGAAAGAACGCCTCGTTTTGCCGAGCGTGTTTTTACCCGCCAAGAGCGCGAATATTGTGAGGCCAAAGGAGCCGCTTCGGCCCAGTCGTTTGCGGCCCGATTTGCCGCCAAAGAGGCATTTTTGAAGGCTTTACGGACAGGATGGCGCGGGAAAATCACCTGGCAAGACATTGAAATCAAGAACGATGAACAAGGCGCACCGTCTTTTGAAATCAGCGGCGAAGCGAAGACTATTTTAGAAAAATTGGGTGCAAATAAGATTCATCTTTCGATGTCGCATACCACCGAACACGCGATTGCCAATGTAGTTTTAGAAAAAGTTTAAGTCCGTTTTTTCAGTTTATTCAAAACTGCAACATCTTTAGTTAGACTAATTCCCGCCGTCCGGCTGCAAATATTGGTGGTAAGTTTTTTATCTTCATCCCGATAGGCGTAGATGAGATAGGTTTTTCCAACTTCAAAAAAATATCCGCAATCTCCGCCGCCTAAGCCGGTGATCAGCGTCAAGGTCTTGATCAGTTTGCCTTTCCAGGATTTTATTAAACGGAGTTTTACTCTGAATTCGCCTTTTTCGGGATCTTCGGTCATGGACAGGACTTTCGCGGAGAAAACTGCCTTCGAATCTTTATATGCTTCGCTGACCAGCTGCGTCAAGGTTTTACTTGGGTCAGACCTGACACAAGAGCAAGCCAACACATTTTTAATACTGACGAGCAACAACAAAACTGCAAAAGTAAATAAAATTTTTCGCATCCGATAAATTCTCCTTTTTTCCTAATTATAATTCTGAAAGTTTTGCCCAACCGTTCAAAATCATTTTGGGCACCTCCAAAATAGGTGTTTTTTTCAATTGAATCTTAAAAGGCTTGAAATAGTTTCACAAGTTAAAAAGGTATTTCACAAAAAATCTCTTCTTTAGCCGTTAAAACTTGGCATTCAACGTGCAACCCGTTAAAATCCAAACAGTTTTTCAAACATCAATCCCGGAAGTTAAAAATGAACCATCTTTTTTCAGTCATTATCGTCTTATTTTTTTCGATTAATCTTTTCGCACAGATTCCGACTAATATTTTGGTACAAATAGTGAAAGCGGAAGATGAACGGCGTTGGGACGCAACGCTCGAAAATCTGTTGAAAGACAAAAATCCTAAAATTCGTGAACGCGCGGCGCTGGCGGCGGGGCGAATTGGAAACGAAAAAGCACTTTCTCTCCTTTCGATGGTTATTATGGAAGAGAAATCCATCGAAGTCAGCCGGATGGTAGTTTTTGCGTTTGGAGAAATAGAATCAGCCGGAGCATCCGAAGCCGTTTTGAGTTGGATGGATAATGAAAATAGCCCCTTGATGGCTAAACTGCTTGAAGCCGCCGGCAAAATAGCCGCCACCAATCCGAAGCATGAAAAAACAGTTTGGCTGGGCAAGGCGATAGTTGATGCTTTAGAAAAGGAAGTTCTCAAAAAGATGCCGGATCGTGAAACTGTCTTAGCCGGATTGACTGCCGTTTTGCGAGCCAGACCCGAAGGAAGCGAACCAATAGCGGCAAAATTTCTCAATGCCAAAGATGCCCGAATCCGTGCCGATGCCCTCAACACTCTGGCACGGCTTCGTTCAAAGATTGTCAATGAAAAGGGGCGCGAACTTTTGGCAAAAGATAAAGATGCAGTCGTCCGCGCCAATGCCGCCCGAATTTTAGGCGTCGGCGAAGCTAAAGAGGCTTTGGACATGTTGCTTGACGCCGCCACCAAAGACGCAGATTCTCGAGTCCGGGTGAGCGCCATTCGGGCGTTGGGGAGTTTGAAAGAGGCAAGCGTGGCGGAGAAATTGATTCCAAATAGTGTTAATTTAACGGACAAAAATGAGTTATTGGAAATCGCTACGACTTTGGGGAGATTATTAGCAAATTCAAATAATGAAAAGGCCATTAAGTTTTTAGAAAGATTTCGTGATTTGGATAGATTTGAATCAGCTGAAACGGAAATTGCTTATGCGCTAATTTCTCCTAAAGGCTATATGAAAGCCGTCCCCAATTCTCGAAATACAGATAAAAACTTTTGGCGACAACTTAGTGCGACATCTCAAGGGTTTGCCCAATTTGCCAAGTTGGAAGACAAGGGGAAAAGTTTAAGTGCAACTGAGCCGCCGGAGTTGATTTTGTCGGGCTTCCTAAAGGGCGCGCTAAACGCTGAAGGGAATCTATATAAAGCTATTCCAGACTTATTAACCGCCTATTCGTCTTTCAAACCTCAAGACCTTGGCGAATTATTGCTCAGATCCCTCAATCTCAAAGACCCGATCGTCCGCGCAACCGTCGCCGGAATTATGGCTGACCAACCCGCTTCAAAAGAAAATGTCGAAGCCTTGAAAAAAGCCTTTACCCAAGCCATTCTGACCGATAAACGCGACAATGACGCTCAACTCGCAATTTTGGACGCACTTTTCAAACTCGACCAAAAAGAAGCGGTTGGAAGCCTGTTAATTGCCTTAAATGCACCCGATTATCTCGTCCGCAAAAAAGCCTTTCAATTGCTCAGAACCGAAGGTTTGGAAAAAGACTTCCCCGGACTGCCGACATCTTTGGCTAACGCGATTGCCAAAAAGAAAGATCAGGTTTTGCCGTATGCGCCCGCGTTTGGAACCAAACTCGGACAGATTCTGAACACCAACGCCGATTACCTTCGCGCCGTTTCGCGCAAAAACGGAACGGTCAAAGCTGTTTTCACCACTTCAAAAGGCAAATTTACCATTGATTTCACGCCCGAAGATGCACCTTTGACAGTGGATAATTTCATCAAACTGGCGAAATCAAATTATTTCAACGGCGTTTCAGTGCATCGGGTCGTGCCGAATTTTGTGATGCAGGACGGCGACCCGCGCGGCGACGGCAACGGCGGGCCCGGCTGGTCAAATCGTTGTGAACTCAATCTGCTGCCTTACGGACGCGGAGCGGTCGGAATGGCGCTCTCGGGCAAAGATACCGGCGGTTCGCAATGGTTCGTCACCCATGCGCCGCAGCCGCATCTGGACGGCGGTTACACGGTTTTTGGTAACGTCAATGAAACGGAGATGAAAATCGTTGACACAATCGTGCGCGGGGATAAAATTTTGACGGTTAAAATCGTCGAAGTTACTCAAAAAATATGGGGCAAAAAAATAAAAACTTAGAAAATTTGCCTTTTTCACAAAAACTCTTGTAAGATTTCGGCTTAAAATTTATGAGAAAAGTTGGGGCAGGTGGATTTTGGAAAACCTTAAACGAAAAGCCGGATTCTTCCGTTATTCAACAAAAAACTCCTCTTTCTTGTGTGGCGGCAGTAGGTGAAATGATTTTGCAAACTCGCGGGATTTTGCTGACGCAAGCGGAAATACTTGATATAATCGGAGAAGTTTCAACTACGGAAAAGTTAGCGAAATTGCTTAACAAAGTGGATAAACCCGTTGGGAACGAAAAATGGCACGGAATAATTATTGCGGTCAGACATCTCGAAAAAATTGCATTGAAAGGAAATTTTGGATCTGTTTTACGCGAAGGCAGCACGCTTGGACATTTGGTTTTAGTTGAGAGTTTGGAAAACAGTTGGTTGAAAATCAAAGACCCGTGGGATGCAACTTCTTATCAAATGGCGATTGAAGACTTTTTGCAAGTTTGGAATGGAGAAATAATTTTCAGATGGAACTTATCGGATTAAACAAAAAAGGCGAAAGAAAGATTGAGATAATCTTGAAAGTCGGTGGCAAATTAAAGGCTTTCGATTTTGAATATTCGTCAAATGATGTTTTTGTAGTCAATTTTCCCGAAAGTCTGCGAAAAATCTTGCGTCCAATGCCTGTTTCTGTTACACAAAACTTGGTCAATTTGATAGAAGATTATGTAAATTTTGGCTTGAACGAGTTTTCCACCGAATTTAAAGCCAAGCAAGTTGAAGATTTTCACCAACTTGTCTAAAATAACTTTTTGATTTTATGAGCGCAGTTCGATTTAATAATAACGATAATTGAGTGGCGAGAGCGTTAAATTTAGCGTTCCGCCTTTCGTTTGTCGTTAAGAAAATCGGAAGGCGTTTTTTTTTAATTGTTAATGATTAATTATTAATGGTTAATGCGAAAAACGAACCAATTAACAATTAACAATTAACAATTAACAATTATTAAAACTATGTTGGATACATTAGGAAATTTAGAAAAAACACATTCGTGCGGTCAATTGCGCGAATCAAATGTCGGCGAACAGGTGGTTCTGATGGGCTGGGTCGCCAAAAAGCGAGATTTTGGCGTTTTGACCTTTATTGATTTGCGTGACCGCGAGGGTCTGACGCAGATCGTGGTCAGCGAAGAAACCGATCTGGACACGCATGAAAAAGCAAAACTCCTTCGCGGTGAATTTGTGGTCGCGGTCAAAGGCCAAGTCTTTTCCCGTGATGAGGGCACGCATAACGCGAAGCTGGCGACCGGCGATATCGAAGTTCACGCGTCGGAAATAATGATTTTGAACGATGCCAAAACTTTGCCGTTTGAACTGGAAGTGGCGGGTTCACAAAACTTAGCCAGCGAAGATCTGCGTTTGAAATATCGTTATCTCGATTTGCGCCGACCGCGTCTGCAACGAAATATCATTATGCGGGCCAAGATGGTTTCGCGGATTCGTGAGTTTATGGATTCGCGTGATTTCATCGAAATCGAAACGCCGATCTTGCTCAAATCAACGCCCGAGGGAGCCCGGGACTTTATCGTTCCGTCACGGATTCATACCAGTAAATTTTTTGCCCTGCCGCAAAGTCCGCAAATCTTGAAACAACTTTGTATGATCGCCGGAATGGACAAATATTATCAAATTGCCCGTTGTTTTCGTGACGAAGACCTTCGCGCTGACCGGCAGCCCGAATTTACGCAACTGGACGTGGAAATGTCGTTTGCCACCCAGGAAATGGTTTATCGTCTGCTCGAAAATTTATATGGTCACGTCTTTAAGCTGATTGATGTCGAACTACCGGCAAAATTTCCGCGAATGACTTACGCCGAAGCGTTGCGGCGATACGGAAGCGACAAACCGGATTTGCGTTTTGAGATGGAATTGCAGGATTTGAGCGCCAATTTACAAGGCACTGATTTTGCACCGTTTGCGTCCGCTCTGGAAAACAAAGGCGAAATCAAAGCGATTGTCGTCAAGAGCAAAGCAGATTATTCACGCAAAGTTCTGGACGAACTGCAAGAGTTTGTCAAACGCTATGGTGCAGGTGCGCTGGCATGGATAAAGCTGGGTGAGGACGTGACTTCGTCGCTTTTAAAAGTTCTCGGTGAAGCAAAAATTAACGAACTTGCTTCAACTGCAAAGGCCGAAAAAGGCGATTTGGTTTTGATCGTGGCAGGTAAAAAATCGGTGGTCGCGGCATCGCTCGGAGCTTTGCGGCTGGAAGTTGCCAAACGTGAAAATCTGATCCCAAAAGATGTTTTCAAGCCGCTGTTGGTGACAGAATTTCCGATGTTTGAACACGATGACGAAACCGATACTTATACGGCGGCGCATCATCCGTTCACTTCGCCGATGGACGAAGATTTGGAACTTTTTAAAACTGCCATCGAAGACGATTCGCAACATCATCTTTTGGGAAATGTTCGTGCCAAAGCGTATGACGCGGTCATCAACGGAATCGAAGTGGCAGGCGGTTCGATTCGGATTCACCAGCGCGAAGTACAAGCCTTAAACTTCAAAGCTCTCGGACTGTCGCCTGAAAAAGCCCGGACCCGATTCGGGTTTTTCCTTGAAGCGTTAGAATACGGAACGCCTCCGCATGGCGGATTTGCCGCCGGAATTGAGCGGACGCTGATGGCGTTATTGCAAAACGACAATATCCGTGATTTGATCGCCTTCCCGAAAACTGCTTCGGCCCAGGATTTAATGATGGATTCGCCGGGTGTGGTGGATGAAACTCAGTTGAAGGAATTAGGGATTAAAATCGCTGATTAAAAATTTTTCGGGTTGATGTGCCGGGCGAGCGATCTA
The DNA here is from genome assembly GCA_031413075.1 of Acidobacteriota bacterium. Taxonomy (GTDB): domain Bacteria; phylum Acidobacteriota; class Blastocatellia; order Pyrinomonadales; family Pyrinomonadaceae; genus JAIBCC01. The sequence continues at coordinate 6,692 of JANOEF010000467.1, forward strand.
AAGTTTATCGGACTTTTCAGTTTGTTGAGACGTTAGCAAACGACAAACTGAAGTTTATCGGACATTTTAGGGAAATAAGTATAAAGTGTATAATCGAAATGTTATGAACAAAGCTAATCAATCAATCGAAATAGCGGAGGAACAGATTCCCGAATTGGCAAAAACTGCGACCAAATCTGCATATAAAAAAGTCCTCGCGTCGGGCAATAGCGTTTTGATTTCTAAAAACGGAGAAATTTGTCGGGTTTTTCCCGATGGCTCAACCGAATTTGTCGCGAAAAGTGTTCCTGATGTCAGAATGCGAAAAGGAACTATCATCAAAATAAAATGAGTTCTACGCCACGCCTACGGATGTTTGCTGGACCAAATGGTTCGGGCAAAAGCACAATTAAATCAATAATCAGCGAAAACTTACTTGGAGTTTTTGTTAATGCTGACGAAATTGAGGCGAAAATTAAAGAGTTTGGCTGCTTAGATTTTGAACATTTTAGGATTAACACAAACGAAATAAATGTATTGGAATTTTTTCAAAACTCAACTTTCTTGCAAAAAGTAAGTCTCACCTCAGAAGCATTAAAATTAAGTTTTACGGAAAATAAACTTCAGTTTAACGACATTCAGATAAATTCATATTTTGCATCAGTTGCCGCAGATTTCATCCGACAGGGACTAATCAAAAAACAGCAATCATTTTCGTTTGAAACCGTTATGTCTTCGCCCGATAAAATTGAGTTTTTAAAGAAAGCTCGATTGGCAGGCTATCGAAATTATCTTTATTTTGTGGCGACTAAAAACCCGCAAATCAATATTTCACGAGTTGAAGTCCGCGTTAAAGAAGGTGGACACGATGTGCCGAAGGACAAGGTGGAAAGCCGTTACTATCGTTCGTTATACTTGTTACTTGACT
>JANOEF010000468.1:0-6431 GCA_031413075.1 Acidobacteriota bacterium
TTTATTTTCGTCCATTTTGATGAAATGCATGAAGAAAATATATTACGAGGACGAAAATTGTTTTAAGAAAAGGAATATATTTAATCAACTACTCCAACTAAATCGAAGCGATGATAGATTGGAGTTTGAACCTGCAAAATAAAAGGACTCGATTTATGTTTATAGTAAAAATCTTAAAACACCTTTTACCGCGATTCTCTCAAGGTTTGCACAGGGTTGTTCCGCTAATCCCTGACCTTGTTTTGCAGGTTGACGCAGATGGTAAATCTGTCTCTGGCGAGAGCTACAATCAATCAAACGCTTGTCTTTACCGATTGCAACAAGTTCCGTTACCGGATATTTAGTTTGATTGTGAGGAATTCTTCGGCGCGTTTCACAACGGGCTTATGTATCTATAATACAACAACTTGCAAGAAATATTCAAGTTTCCAAGCGGTTTTATCTCCACTCAAATCTGCTACGCACTAGATTATGAATGGAGTCTCCAACCGCTAAACCAACAACCAAAGTGCGTGAGGTTTGATTAATGAAAGAATGTCCAGATTGTAAAAAAGAGTTTGCTGACGATGAAATTAATTGTCCGGAAGACGGAACCGCTTTAGAAGCTATCGAAAATAACGGCGAAGCGGAAACTGTCAATTTAACTGCCGAGGAATCGGCGTCCACTGTTTCGATTGAAAAAGCTGAGGCTGTAACCGAAGTTTTAGAAGCTCCCGAAACCGTAAAGGCTGAAGCAGCTAAACCGGCCGTTCAGGCCGCTGGCGCTTCAAGCGGCGGCGGAATATCATCTTCGTCAAAATTGGGAGTCCTGCTGGCGGTTATTTTACTGTCCGGTGTCGGCCTTTTATTTTGGAAAGTCAAAGTCGGCGGTCAGAGTTCGCCAGGTTTAACCAAACTGACCAAAGCGAATATGGAAACCATTTTTAAGGATGTTCCGCCGGAGGCTCTCAAACAACTGGCCGAAGACCCGGAAGCCAAAAAGAAAGAGATTGAGGGGATCAAGCAGTTTCTGGCTCTGGCAGAGGAAGCCCGGGCTAGCGGATTTGCCAACAAACCTGAGATCAAAAAGGAATTAGAAGAGCTGAAAATGGGTATTTTGGCCCAGAGTTATGACAAAGAAAAGAATAAGGATAAAGAAAATTTGCCCCCCTTCTCAGCGATCACTAAAGAAGAAGTTGATGGATATTTTCTAAAAGGCGACAATCAGCAAAAGTTTGACACAATGCTCAGTCAGGAAATAGCGGATGCCAAAAAAGACGGCAAGGTTCCGCCGGATTTTGAAGTATCGGCCGAACAGCTCGGACAAGTCAAAGAAAGATACGCCAAGGTTCGCATCTACGCCGACGAAGCAAAAGAAAAATGGAGCACTCTCAGCCAAGAATTCAAAAGCGAAACCGAGTTTCAGATCAAATTTCAAGAAGCTCAATATTTAGTTTCGCGCTATGCCCAGGAAGAATTAGCTAAAAAAATTGAAGCAAATGAAGCAGATTTGAAAAAATATTTAGTCGAACATCCCGAAGAAGCAAAGATCTTTGATGAAAAACGCACCAAAGCCGAAGAAATTTTGCAGCGGGTCAAAAACGGCGAAGATTTTGCCAAACTGGCTGAGGAGTTTTCCGACGACCCGAGCGGAAAAGCTGAAGGCGGTCTGATCAAAGATATTACTAAAGGCTCCATGGTCAAGGAATTTGAAAAAACGTCATTAGCCCTCGAAGCCGGTCAAATTTCTCCGACTCTGGCCTGGACAAAATACGGTTATCACATCATCAAACTGGAGCGGAAAGGAATGTCAAAAGATCCGACCGGAAAAGATGCTGAAACCTATGATGCCCGTCATATCCTGATCTCTGTCAAAGCGGCAGGCGGCGAAACGCCCCCGTCTCCGATGGCTCAACCTTCTTTTTTAAGAGATAAGATCGAAAAAGAGGTAGCGAAAGGTAAACAGAAAAAAATCCTTGACGAAATCGTGGCACGTCATCCGATTGAAATTGAGGATTTTGAAATAAAAGTTCCGCCAATGCCGGAAGGGCAACAAATGCCGCAAGGGATGCCGCAAGGGATGCCGCAAGGGCAAAACGGACAACAACCGCAACTCGACCAAAAACAAATGGAAGAACTGCAAAGACGAATCAAGGAAATGCAACAGCAACAACAAAACGCACCTAAATCAGGAGATAAACAGCCGCCGAAAAACTCGGCACCGGCTAATAAAGGCGGGAAGTAAACGATGAATTTTGGAGATTATCGGGTTGAAATTATTCCCGATACCGAATTCAGATTAGACGGCGGGGCGATGTTCGGAGTCGTCCCGCGCGTCGTTTGGGAGCGGGTTTGTCCGCCAGACGAACTCAATCGGATTCGGCTCCAAATGAACTGTCTTTTTATCGAAACACCAACCGAAAAAATCCTTGTCGAAACCGGAATCGGCGAAAAATGGTCGGAAAAAGAGATTAACCGTTACGGTATTTTTCGTCAAAAAACATTTGCCCAAACGCTCTTTGAAAAAACAGGCTCCAGCCCCGAAGATATTACGATTGTGGTCAATACTCATCTGCATTTTGACCATGCGGGCGGCAATACTGTTTTCAGTGAACAGTTATCAGTGAACAGTTATCAGAAAGAAATCGTTCCGCAGTTTTCAAACGCCAGATATTTTGTTTCTAAGCACGAGTTTGAACAAGCAGAAAACCCGCACGAGCGGCATCGGGCCAGTTATTTGCGCGAAAATTGGGGATGTTTGATTGATTCGGGACAACTTGAACTAAAAGCTGACAATTACAAAGTGGTCGAAGGATTGACCATGGAAACAGTGCGCGGTCATTCGGAAACGATGCAGACTTGGAAATTAGAACACGGCGGACAAACAATTTACGGTTTTGCTGATTTAATTCCAACCCGTCATCATTTACCTTTGGCGTGGGTGATGGGTTACGATTTGTATCCGGTTCAAACGTTGGAATTTAAGAAACGAATTTTACCGCAAGCCCTCGGAGAAAATTGGTTGTGCTTTTTTTATCACGATTTTGATGCCCCGCTTTGCCGTTTGAGGGAAGTTGAGGGAAAATTAAAAACTGTTAAAATTGAAACGGAGGAATTATGTCAACAGTCTTAGCATCTTTGCCGCATCGAAAATTTACCGTCGAAGACTATCACCGTTTCATTGAAATAGGCATTTTCAAGCCCGAAGAACGCCTCGAACTCTGGGAAGGAGAATTTGTCGAAATGTCACCAATTGGAAAAAGACACGCCGGAACGGTTTCTGCTCTGTCAGATATGTTAATGGGTTACCTCCAACAAAACGCATTAGTCTGGTCGCAAAATCCAATAGTTTTGAACGATTTTAGCGAACCTCAGCCAGATGTTTGTCTATTAAAACGACGAGACGATTTTTACCGACAAGTTTCTGCAACGGCAAATGATGTGCTTTTGACCATAGAAGTTTCCGATTCAACCGTCAAATATGACCGCGATGTCAAATTCCCCAAATATGCGGAAAATGGGATTCCCGAAGCGTGGCTCATTGATTTGGAAAATGACCGGATCGAAATTCATACCCAGCCGACTAAAAACGGCTACAGACTAGTTAAAATTCTGCATCGCGGCGACATTGCCGAATCAACGGTTTTTGAGGAAATAAAGATAGCGGTTGACGATATTTTGGGCAAAGAATAAAAGATTTTTGGAATAACCTTATGGAAAAAGTAAATATCGGAATCATCGGCGGTTCGGGATTGTATCAAATGCCCGAACTGCAAAATGTCAGAGAACTTGAGGTGGAGACGCCTTTTGGCAAGCCTTCGGATGCTTTTATCGTGGGCGAATTGGAAGGTGTGACGGTGGCATTTTTGCCCCGCCACGGCCGCGGACATAAATTTACCCCGACCGAAGTTCCTTATCGGGCAAATATTTATGCAATGAAATTGCTCGGTGTGGATTATATTTTGTCGGTTTCGGCCGTTGGCAGTCTGCAGGAAAAACATGCCCCGATGGATTTTGTCATTCCCGACCAGTTTTTTGACCGAACCCGGGCGCGGGCCGAAGAATCAACCTTTTTCGGTCACGGAATAGTTGCGCACATCACCTTTTCGCATCCGGTCTGTGATGAATTAGGCGATATTTTAGAAGCCAGTTGTAAAACCGTCGAAGGCTTAAACGTCCATCGCGGCGGAACCTATCTTTGTATGGAAGGTCCGGCTTTTTCAACCAAAGCCGAAAGTAACGTCTATCGCCAATGGGGAATGGATATTATCGGAATGACCAATTTGCAAGAGGCTAAACTGGCCCGCGAAGCCGAAATCGCTTACGCGACCCTGGCTCTTGTCACCGATTACGACTGCTGGCACGATGCCCACGATTCTGTCTCTTTAGATATGGTAATCGGTTATTTGACGAATAATGTCCGCAATGCCCAGCTCGTTTTGAAAGAAGCGGTTAAGCGGGTCAATGAAAAATCAACTCCAAACCAATATGCAGGTGCCACGCAATCGGCGATCTTTACCCAACCGGATCATTGGAACGCGGAGACGGCGAAAAAATTGGAAGCGATCATTGGAAAATATCAGCCGAAAAAGAATAGTTAATAGTGATTGGTGATTGGTAATTGGTGATTGGTGATTAGCGAAAAAGGATAATAAATGGAATCAAAGGATCTCCGGTCGAAAGAAATAAGAGCTTTTAACCTTACGCCAAATCCAAACTTCAAAATCGCCGATCAAAAATCGTTATGATTATTCACTTAAACGGAATGCCGGGGGTTGGAAAGCTAACGATTGCGAAACTGTTGGCCGAAAAACTCAACGCCCGTTTAATTGACAATCATTTGCTGATTGACCTGGTCATAGCTATTCATGAGAGAGGCAGTTCTGACTATCTGTTGATGATCAAAAAGCTGACCGACATTGTTTTAGCTGAAATTGGCAAAACCACGAATAACATTTTTATTTTTACCAATGCGTTGGCGGCTGAACTTTCGGAAGATAGAAACCGGCTGGCATATTTAATTCAATTTGCCAAAAATTACGAATTCCCTTTCGTCCAGGTCAGGTTAGATTGTGATTTAGAGGAAAACAAAAAACGAATTATTTCGGAATCCAGAAAGTTAAAAGGAAAACTCGTTGATACCGGCGAGTTGGAACAACTTTTCCGGAACTATTCAATTTATCACCCCCCCGCTGATTACCAACTGACCATTAACACGACAAATTTAACGGCTGACGAGGTGTCCGAACAAATTAAAAAATACATCTCAAAATATTAAGATCATAAAAATTATCAAGTGAAAATCATTTGTGATGAGGGACACTTTGTTTCACAACCTTCTTAGGTTATTATTTGTCTCAACTAATCCAACGGAGAATCTATGAGCGAAATTGTTGAAACTGCAACAAATATTGAAAATTCAACCCAACCAATCGCAAAAAAAGTCGGCATCCCGAAAGAAATTTTTGAAGGTGAATGCCGGGTCGCCGCCACGCCCGAAACGGCTAAAAAACTTCAGAAAATGGGTTTTGAAGTTTTGATTGAAACCGGCGCCGGAGCCAAGGCAAACTTTCCTGACGAACTGTTTGAAAAAGCCGATTGCCGAATCGTGAAAGATGAAAAAACGCTTTTCCAGGAAGCTGACATCATTTTGAAAGTTCGTCCGCCGGCCGACAAAGAAATCAAATTATTACCCGCAAACAAAACACTTATCAGTTTTATCAACGCTACCGCCAACCCCGAATTAGTCCAAAAATTAGAAAAGAAAAACACAACCGTGATTGCCATGGAAGCGATTCCGCGGATTTCACGAGCCCAAAAAATGGACGCACTCAGTTCGATGGCCAACATCGCCGGGTATCGGGCAGTGATTGAAGCCGCCAATAATTTCGGTTCGTTTTTTACCGGACAGATCACGGCAGCCGGTAAAATTCCGCCGGCCAAGGTTTTAGTGATTGGCGCCGGTGTGGCAGGATTGGCCGCGATTGGCGCAGCTCGTAGTTTAGGCGCTATGGTGCGTGCCTTTGATACTCGCCCGGCGGTTGCCGAACAAGTTGAAAGTATGGGCGCAGAATTCCTGATGCTCGACTTTAAAGAGGATGGAACAGGCGAAGGCGGCTACGCCAAAGTGATGTCGCAAGAATTTATTGATGCTGAGATGAAGCTTTTTGCCGAACAGGCCAAAGAAGTTGACATAATCGTAACAACCGCTTTGATTCCAAACCGGAAGGCTCCCATTCTGATCACGACCGAAATGGTCGAGAGTATGAAACAAGGCTCAGTGATTGTTGATCTGGCAGCCGAACAGGGCGGCAACTGTGAGGTCACCAAACCTCATGAAGCCTATCGCTACAAAGGTGTCACCATCATTGGATACACCGATTTACCAAGTCGAATGGCGGCTCAATCTAGTCAACTTTATGGCACCAATCTGTGTCATTTGTTGAGTGATA